>CAXMRK010000001.1:0-8764 GCA_964195815.1 uncultured Acidimicrobiia bacterium
GAGACATATGATCGGTCGGCATTGATCTACAGAGGTGTTAACACATTAAGTCACCGCCTGGCTGAGGAATTATTAGTAGTAATTTTGGTTTGCGCCTTGTTTCTCTACCATTTTAGATCGTCACTGGTCATTCTAATTAGTTTGCCCGTAGGTATCCTGGCAGCTTTTGCTTTGATGCGAATGCAGGGCATGAATGCCAATATTATGTCACTTGGTGGTATTGCGATAGCAATTGGTGCAATGGTAGATGCCAGTATCGTGATGATTGAAAATGCGCACAAACATATTGAAAGGGCGACGGGAACAAGTAGTCTGGAGCGTATAGATTCTATTAAAGCTGCAGCAAAAGAAGTTGGCTCGCCCCTGTTTTTCTCACTTTTAATAATCACTTTCAGTTTTCTACCGGTTTTTACCTTAGAAGCTCAGGAAGCCCGTCTGTTTTTACCATTGGCATATACAAAAACCTATGCGATGGCTATTGCGGCGGGTTTATCGATAACTCTTGTGCCAGCACTGATGGCCTATTTGATTAAAGGCAGTATTCACAAGGAAGAAGAGAATAGATTAAGTCAGTACCTGATAAAACTCTATAACCCAATTATTAAGGCTGCGCTGATTAAACCGGGCCTGACACTGTTAGTGGCTGGGGTTTTGGTGCTATCTGCAGTTTGGCCATATTCTCAGTTAGGTCGTGAATTTATGCCGGAGATGGATGAGGGCGATTTACTCTATATGCCGACAACATTGCCAGGTATTTCTATTGGTAAGGCACGTGAAATTCTTCAACAAACAGATCGACTTATTAAGACAGTACCAGAGGTCAAGAGTGTTTTTGGTAAAGTGGGGAGAGCTGAAACAGCAACAGATCCAGCGCCACTGACAATGCTGGAAACAACCATACAATTAAAACCAAGAGATCAATGGCGCAAAGGCATGGATCTCGAAAAACTGAAATCTGAGCTTGATAAAAGAGTTCAAATTCCAAGCTTGAATAATGCCTGGCTGATGCCAATCAGGACGCGTATTGATATGCAATCAACCGGAATTAATACTCCAATTGGCATCAAAATATCAGGTCCGGATTTAAGCCTTATTGAGACTGTGGGTAAACAGGTAGAAGCGATCATTTCCTCTATGGATGACACCAAAACAGTGTATTCAGAGAGAGTAATGGGAGCACGCTATATTGATATCGATATTGATCGTGATTCGGCCGCTCATTATGGATTAAGTATTAAAGAAATCGAAGATGCCGCTGGAATTGCTATCGGTGGAATAAACCTGACGACGGTTATAGAAGGGCGGCAACGATACTCTGTGAACCTCAGATATCCTCAGTATATGAGAGATACAATAGAGAGCTTAAAATCTTTGCAACTTATTGCCACTGAGGATACCCATGTGCAGCTTCAGGATCTTGCAGAGATCACCATTGTCGATGGCCCGCCAATTATTAAGAGTGAAAACGCGCGCTTGAATGCCTGGGTTTATATAACCAACAAGGGTGGAGATATCGGTGGCTATGTTGAGTCAGCTAAAAAAATACTACAGCGAGAATTAAAGCTTCCTGTCGGCTATACCTTGAGCTGGGCTGGTCAATATCAGTATATGCAACGTGCTGAACAAAGAATGCAGACTATAATTCCTATTACTCTGTTTATTATCATCATCTTACTTTATCTGAGTTTTAGAAATTTTGTTGAAGCCATTATGGTTATGATTTCAGTGCCATTGGCCTTAGTAGGTGGTTACTGGCTGCTGTATTTTCTTGGATACCATATTTCTGTAGCAGTAGCGGTTGGCATGATTGCATTGGCTGGTGTGGCTGCTGAGTTCGGTGTGGTGATGCTGGTTTATCTCAAAGAGGCAGTGGGACGAAGAAAACCAACAACTCAATCTGAATTAAGAGCGGCTGTGATCGAAGGTGCTGTGAAACGTGTCAGACCGAAAGCGATGACAGCAGCAGTTATTATTGCAGGTTTATTACCAATTATGCTGGGTTCTGGTACGGGTTCAGAAGTAATGCAGCGTATTGCGGCACCCATGATCGGGGGAATGATTACCGCACCACTAGTGTCAATGGTGTTGATACCAGTCTTGTATTATTTATGGAAAAAGCAACAAATTAACAGTTAGACCAAAAAAAGGGACAAATAATGAAATCTATTGGATTTAAACTAGGCATATTATTGATATGTTCGTGTTTCACAGTGGGTACTGTGAGTGCAAAAGAACCATTTGCGGAAAATGCGCAGTATAAAAGAGTGTCTTCTGGCTTCGAGCTTGCGCCAGATCCTGCCAAAAAAATTGAAGTTATTGAATTCTTTCTCTATTCCTGTTCGCATTGTTATGAACTCGAACCAAAACTAAAAAAATGGGTTGAAAAGCATAGCGACAAGGTCACCTTTAAGCGTGTGCCCGCGGTGCTATCGCCAAGCTGGGTAGCTTTGGCTAAAGCCTATTATGTCGCTGAGAAATTAGGGGTGCTCGATGTAACTCACGATGCATTGTTCAAGGCAATACACGTCGACAAGAATGTCTATCTCAACGAGTATAAATTAACCGAGTTTTTTGCTGATTATGGGATTAATCCGGATGACTTTATTCATGAATTTAATGCTAAAGATATTGTTGATAAGGTTAGTGATGCTCGAATTTTATCTGTTAAATACGCTTTCCGAGGGGTTCCTGCTGTGGTTATAAATGATGAATTTAAAACGGCGCCGTTTTACACCAAAAACCAGGAGCAAATGATAGAAGTAATGGATTATTTACTTACAGAAATTAAACAGAGGTGATAGCAATGTTAATCCCAAAATTACAGATAATGAGAATTCCGGTTTGCTTGCTAATCCTGATATCAATGAGTCTTTCCCAAAATGTATTCAGTGATAGTTTTAATGCCTATCCAGGTAAATATAAAGCCACATTAAGCGAGGTTGAGGCCGCCAATATTATCCACCTTTCAGTTGAAGTGTGGACTGGTTATCCGAAGCAATTCAGAATCACATTAGCCGATATTGCTGTGCCAGTAGCAAGCTCAGAAACACCGTTATGTCAAAACGTGTTAGTGCAAACAGGTTTCGAGTTAACCCGAGATTTTATGGACTCGGCGAAACAGATAGAAGTTAATGATATTCATATGGAAAACACCGGTAAAGTTGATGCTATATCCGGGATTAAAACAGAAAAGGGTCAATTAGCGAATGCCCTGCTCAAAAGGGGCCTGGCACGATCAATAAAAGTTAATGCAGAGGTGCCCTGGTGCGTTGATGAGATTAAAGATGCCAAAACCAGTAAAAGTAATGTAAATAATGCGCAGAAAACGACTACTGGTTTTATGCAGGAAATAACCGAGGTCAGAGTGCATAAAGGAGCTAATCGTAGCGGTAAAGAAGTGTATGAATATCGTTGCCAGGGATGTCATGAAAAAAATACACAAGGTGCGCCGATGCCGACAGATAATTTTGCTTGGACACAACGCTTAAATAAAGGTATGGATGTGCTTATGGATCATGCAATGAAAGGGTATAGCAACTATTTAATGCCCCCCAAAGGTGGTTGCAGAGATTGCAATGAAGCAGAAATCCACGCATCAGTTATTTTTATGCTGGAATCCAGTGGGATTGAATTAACTCAAGAGCAAAGGTTATTAGTGAGTAAAAAATAAAGCGTAAATATAAAACACATTTATAGATTGAGGTTAAAAAGTACATCTTAAAAATCAGCTTCAGAATGCGTTGAAATTAACTTGATATATATAATATTTCATCCTATGGACGTGGATAAATTATTAAAGATGTAATAAGTTGAGAGAATTTCCTACATAATGACAGTAATAGATTAGGTATACTTTTAACTAGCTGTATAAAAAATATATATAAATTAAACAAGGACGGGGACAGATCGTATGAGTATTCATAGCAAGGATGCTAATAAGAAGGGTGAAGTGCTGCATTCCTGGAAAAGGATTGCCAATTATTTAAACCGCAGCGTAAGAACAGCTAGAAGATGGGAGGAATTTGAAAACCTTCCTGTAAGACGGCATAAGCACCTTAAAAGCAATACAGTGTTCGCCTATACTGGTGAGTTGGATAATTGGTTACAAGGGCGTGAGCAACCAAGCCCCAATGTTAATCAAGATAATGACATGACTAACCCGGATTTGCAGCCAATGATGTCCTGGAATAGAGGTGTTTGCTAAACAACTATAGTTATTGAATGACTTCAGTAATTGGAGATTATTTTTTAACTCATACCGCCTGCAATTAAAGAGATGCATTCTGCTGGATGCATTATTTTAGCTCGTTTTCTGTTTCTTCTTGCCGTTTCATAAAATTCATTTCGATAAAGATAAATGCTGCTAACCATAGAAAGGCATCCCAGAAGCTCAGAAAACTGCCGGTAATTCCCCAATAGACAGCCGCACAGAAAAGTATGCTGTAAAGCACAAACTTGGTGTATTTACTGATTTGGTCAATGCTTCCAGTAAGTAAGCCCCGATTCTGTAAATTAACATCTATTTCCAGTATCAAAACTACTAAGAGCCAGGCCGCCGCATTAATTACATCTATGAATGCGAGTCCTTTTATAGCGTGTAAATTCGCACCATTGGTCAATAAATTACCCTGACTAGCTGGATACACAAACAAATCGCTATTGATCCCCAAAGACGCACAATTGCCTGCATCAATGAGACTATATTCATCCAGACTGGTCATGAAATATGCACCCAATTGTTGGCAAGTTTCGATGCTGGACACTGCAGCATGATAGTTATACAGATCCAGCCAGGTAAGCGTGTAACCATATAGTGAATATATGATCAGGGTATAACAAACACCGCGTAGAAGATTGAGTCTGATAGTGAACTTTTGAGTTAATTTATGCTCTGGTATGACATAAGTTTCAAGCTCATATAGCAGCAGTAATATCACCCAATTAAAAGTATCTATACTGGCTGTGAAATATTGAATAAGCTCTGTAAAGGGTACGCTACCAGCATATAGGTGTTCGGCAGCTTTCCATTCGGTCAGAAAAAATAAAATTACATTCAGTGTAAGCAGCAGATAGACACTGTACTTGAACGCCTGATAAGCACGACTCCGCAAAGAACTGGCACTACCCAGAAGAGTGCTCACTTTGAAATGTCTTCCATAAGACTATTGCTTCTAGTTAAAACTAAGCTGTTGTTGCAGAGCAAGGAGCTTTCGGCGTAGTTGCAATTCTCGTTCTTTGAGCTCACTTTTGGAGACTATTTGACCTAATTCTGCAGTCTGGAACATGGATGCTTCACGTAGTTAGTTATAGAATGGATTAAGATAGCATAAATACAATCCAATACGTTTGTACATAGACTAACCTTTATCTATCAAACAGCAGGAAAGCAATTGAAAACAATAGTTATTAACAATAAGCAAAATGAAAAAGTTCCTTTTTTGCGCGGAATATTGGTTCGTAGTTTGCTCGATGCTGGATTATCTTTTGACGAGGCCCAAACAATATCCAAGAGCATTCGTGATCAGCTTGTAGATATCAAACAAATCAGCTCAGAGGATTTACAACAAAGAGTTGCTGCTTTACTAAAAAACCACGTTGATAACAGTGTTGTTGAACAATATCGGTTTCCCTCAGTATTGCCGTCCAGAATAGTGGTCAATAGTAAAAGTGGGAGTCAAATGGCATTTTCCAGAGGCCGATTGGTTAGAAGCTTGCAATCTGCAGCAATAAAAACAGATAAAGCAGAAAATATTACGGAGCTAATTTACGCACAACTGATTGGCGTGGGCATCAGTTCAATATCAACTGATGCATTAGGTTATATAACTTACCAGTGCTTGCAGCAGGAAATTGGTGATAAGACAGCAAATCGCTATCTGGTATGGTCTGAATATCAGCATGGAAATAAACCACTGGTTTTACTGATCGGTGGCACAGTAGCAGCAGGTAAAAGTACCATTGCAACAGTGCTTGGTCATTTGCTTGATATTGTCCGTATTCAATCTACAGACATGCTACGTGAAGTCATGCGTATGATGGTACCGAATCGGTTATTACCGGTGTTACATGTTTCTTCATTTAATGCTTGGAAGACCCTTCCAATACCAGATAAAGAAGAAAGAGACTGGGACCAATTGGTTGCAGAAGGTTATCAAAGTCAGGCCGAATTATTAACCGTACCTTGTGAGGCAATATTGCAGCGTGCAATTGAAGAAAGCGTTCCCATTATTATAGAAGGTGTGCATGTGCGACCGGACCTATTGGAACGTATTCCTGATGATTCAGATGTGATTAAGGTTTATGTCATGCTGGCCGTGCTGAGCTCTAAAAAGCTGAAAACACATTTGCGCGGTCGAGGTGTTGAAGTACCAAAAAGGAGAGCGGATAGATATCTGGATAGTTTTGATTCAGTTTGGAGCTTGCAGTCATTCCTGCTCTCAGAAGCAGATCGCTATGATGTCCCAATCATCACAGCTGAGGATAAAAAGGTTTCCATTTATCAGGTCATTCAGCAGGTCAATTTAGAGCTTTCGCAGCATTTCCATGGTGCTCCGAAAGACGTGTTTGGCAATGTGGTTGATGAACTGAATAAGAACGCTGAGTCGACAGACTGGCATGCCTTAGTTCAGGTGCTGGAGAATTGACATTAGCTATGGACCAGCCAGCAAAAAATATAAAATCCGGATCTCCTGAAACATTTAAAAAGCGCTGTGTTTTAATTATTCTGGATGGCTTAGGTGATTTACCAGTAGCCGCGCTCAATGGGCAAACCCCATTGGAAGCCGCGGATACATCCTTCCTTAATAAGATGGCAAGCAATGGAATGTACGGCTTGTTGGATCCAATCATGCCGGGTGAAATTCCCAATACTCACTCCGGCACTGGTATGTTAATGGGAATGTTGACAGAGCAGGCTCAACGCTTACATCGAGGTCCAGTTGAGGCAGCTGGTGCTGGGCGGGTTCTTGGCTCTGGCGAAGTTGCTTTGCGGGCAAACTTTGCCACACTTGAAAAGCGAGATAATTTTCTTTTTGTCACCGACCGTAGGGCAGGTCGATGCAGTTCAGGTACGGCAGAACTTTCGGCCATTTTAAGGGATGTCGATTTGGGCGATGGCGTAAGTGCCAGTTTGTTACCTACCGATCAACATAGGGCAGCACTTGTGCTATCAGGACCAGGGCTTGATGCCAATATCAGTAACACCGATCCTGGCGATTGCAGGCTACCAACAAAGGTACGAACCTGCACCGCAATCACACCTGAAGCTCAATTTACTGCAGATAAAGTAAACCGGTATATAGATTTGGCATTTAAGCGCTTACATAAGCACCCAGTCAATATTGCAAGGCAGACTGATGGCATGCTCGCAGCCAGTGGCATAATCACCAGAGGTGCGGGCGCTCAATTTAGTCTGGGTAATATATTTAATAACTTTGGCATTAATGCTGCTGTTGTTTCAGGCTGCAATACTGTTTTGGGCGTGGGCAGAATTTTTGGTTTTACTGCACTAAATGATCCACGTTTCACTGCCTGTTTCGATACCGATATTGAGGCAAAAATAGCAGCCGCTATATCTGCTTTGAAAAATCATGAAATGGTTTTTTTACATCTTAAAGCCCCGGATATCTGTTCCCATGATCGCGAACCACTTAAGAAACGTGATTTTCTGGAGCGCTTCGATAAGGCCCTTGAACCACTACTTACAAGTGGCGCGGTTATTGCTTTAGGGGCAGACCATACAACCGACAGTAATTCCGGGTTTCATACAGCGGATCCGGTTCCCTCGCTGATTTGGAAAGCAAGTTCAGTTCAAGCAAATAGGCAAGTTAATTTTGGTGAAAATGTATGTAAAGCAGGGAATATGGAACGAATTCTCAGCTCTGACTTTTTGCTGAAAGTTCTGCGCAGTATGGGTTATCAAGCGTAAAATAATAACTGCTAATAACTCAGTTTCAGACGGAATTATTAATAAATCCAGCTTCTCCAGAAGTGTTTGTAAATATTCAGGGAATGTTTAAAGACTCGCTTTTAAATTAGTTAATGTTTGTAACATTATCGTCATATTTGCGTGCGAATATACCTTCTTGAATATCTTATATATGTACTTGGAGACGATTAAATGTTTAAACGTAATGTATTATTTCTAATAGGCGCCTTAGCGACATCAGCTGTCCTGGTTGCTTGTGGTGGTGGTCAGGATCGTCAGGTTATTCAAAATAAGGGTTCTGATACCCTCGTCAATGTAGCTCAGGCATGGGCAGAAGCCTACCAATTAGTGGATCCAACAACGGTTGTTGCGGTGAGTGGTGGTGGCTCCGGAACTGGCATTGCAGCACTGATTAATGGCACAGTAGATATCGCAAATGCCAGTCGCGTCATGAAAGACAAAGAAATTAAATTAGCTCAGGATAGCGGTCAGGATCCGATTAAGCATATTGTTGGATATGATGCTTTGGCTGTTTACCTGCACGCCGATAATCCATTGTCAGATATTAGCATTGACCAACTTGCCCAGATTTATGGTGATGGAGGTAGTTTTGAGAAGTGGACTGATCTCGGTGTTGAGGTTCCAGGCTGCAAAGATCAAACTATCGTGGTAATCAGTCGCCAGAATAATTCAGGCACATTTGCTTACTTCCGTAAGAGCATTCTTGGAAAAGGAGATTTCCGTCTGGGTACCCGTGATATGCATGGTTCAAAAGATGTGGTTGACCTGGTAGAAAATACTGCATGCGCAATTGGTTACAGCGGTCTCGCTTATGCT
>CAXMRK010000002.1:0-2611 GCA_964195815.1 uncultured Acidimicrobiia bacterium
CGGATAACCGAGATTAACACACTCTAGCAGCCTGTCGGATTTGACCGAGCGTAGCGAGAGAATGTCGATTTGAGTCAGATATTTTGATATTTTGAGGCAAATAGTACCGCGTGTAACAAAAAAGAGCGGAAAATCTGACCAAACTCGGTTTTTTCGCAGTAGATCATGTTAAGTCAGACAGGCTGCTAGCTATAAGCAACCCATAATCACGAGAAATAATATGGATTCAAACGCACCAAAAGTTGGTTTTGTCAGCCTGGGCTGTCCAAAAGCACTGGTTGATTCAGAACGCATACTGACTCAACTAAGAACAGATGGTTATCAAATATCTGCCAGTTATGACAACGCTGATCTTGTGGTTGTTAACACCTGTGGATTTATTGATAGCGCTAAAGCTGAATCACTGGAAGCAATTGCTGAAGCACTTGAGGCAAATGGGAAAGTGATCGTCACCGGCTGTATGGGTGCGCAAGCTGATGAAATAACCAGTGTGCATCCAAATGTACTCAGTGTAACTGGCCCGGCTCAGTACGAAGATGTAGTCAATGCAGTTCACCGCTATGCGCCCCCGGTTCTGTCCCATGACCCACTGATTGACCTTATTCCTGCGCAGGGTGTCAAGCTAACACCCCGACATTATGCCTATCTGAAAATCTCAGAGGGTTGCAATCATAAATGTACATTTTGCATTATCCCTGATCTTCGCGGCAGACTGGTCTCAAGACCTATTGGCAGCGTGCTTGATGAAGCAGAACGCCTGGTAAAATCCGGGGTACGTGAGTTATTGGTCATTTCACAGGACACCAGTGCTTATGGGGTAGATCTAAAATACAAACTGGATTTCTGGAACGGTGTCCCAATCAAGACACGTATGCTGGAGCTCTGTGAGGCGCTCTCTAGTTTAGGCGTGTGGGTCCGTTTACATTATGTTTATCCATATCCACATGTTGACTCTATAATCCCATTGATGGCAGAAAGAAAAATCCTGCCTTATCTGGATATACCCTTTCAGCATGCAAGTCCAGCTGTACTGAAAGCAATGAAACGCCCTGCTGCAGCTGAAAACACACTTGCAACTGTCAAACGTTGGCGTAATATTTGTCCAGACCTAACCATCCGTAGCACTTTTATTGTTGGCTTTCCCGGTGAAACCGAAGATGACTTTCAGATGCTTCTCGAATTTCTTAATCAAGCTCAACTTGATCGTGTGGGTTGCTTTCAGTACTCACCAGTTGATGGGGCACGTGCTAACCAACTGGATGCGCATGTACCCGCAGAAATTATGCAAGACCGTTGGGAACGTCTGATGCAGCTACAAGCCGAGATCAGCTATAACAAACTTGCCGCTAAAGTTGGTCAGCAGGTCGAAGTTCTGGTCGATACTGTTGATGGTAATCAGGCTAGTGCCAGGTCCTGGGCAGATGCTCCGGAAATTGATGGACTTGTGCATATTGCTAACGCCGCCGAGTTACAAGCAGGCGACAGTTTGCAGGTAACCATTAATGACAGTGATGAGTATGATTTATTTGCAGATCTTGAATCCAGGTAACGACTTCAGTGGGATCTAGCACTTCTGTGAACACTTTGTCTTTGACCTCGCAGTTACTACTGCGAAACCTGCCACGACTTATTGAGCGAGCTGCAATGCAGGTGATTTTAATTAATCCACCGGCTGATCAGCTGAGTCAGAATTTAGAGTGTGAAGGTATTCAAAATTTACATATATCCACATCTGATTACCATATATATCAATCCATTAAAAGATATAATGAATCCTCTACATTAAGCATTGAATTTAGCAAAACAGCCCAAACTAGTGTAGTTGCAAGCCCAAAACTTGCGATTGTATTTCTACCAAGAGAGAAACCGTTTCTGGAGTATCTGCTAGGCAATTGCGTTTCCATGTTAAAGCCCGGCGATACACTTTGGTTGCTTGGTGAAAATGTTGCGGGAATTAAATCTGCGGGTAAAAAGTTGGCGCAAATAGCGGGATCAGTGAGCAAATTGGATAGTGCACGTCACTGCAGTTTGCTCGAAGCAATAATTGACTGCCCGACTACAGATGCAGTAAAGAATGCACAACTTGCCAAACGTGACTTCGAATTTAAATTCAACAAGCAAAACTGGAACTTTACAACCTTACCTGGTGTATTCAGTTACGGCAGAATGGATCCAGCCAGTCATATGCTTCTGGAATCTATTTCAGCTCAACCGGTAAAAGGACATGTATTGGACTTCGCCTGTGGTTGCGGTGTCATCGGCCTCTGTGCTCAAAGCTTGCAGACTGACATGCAGCTAGACTTGCTTGACGTTAATGCAATGGCATTGGCAAGCACAACCATCAATATTCAAAACAACCAGATCGATGCAATAAATATTAAAGTTCTCGCATCTGATGCATACTCAGCAATCGAGAACCGCTATGATGCAATTATTAGCAACCCGCCATTCCATCGTCATGTCAAACAAACACTCGAAGTCAGCGAACAATTGATAACACAAGCGCCACATTTCTTAAACTCAGCTGGCGAACTTAGAATAGTTGCAAATCGTCACCTTCCTTATTTGGAGATATTCCGGAAAACGTTCCGCAGAGTAAATATATTAAGCA
>CAXMRK010000003.1:0-4179 GCA_964195815.1 uncultured Acidimicrobiia bacterium
GGAAAAGCATGATCATGTCGACTTCGGTCTGAGCAGCGGCAAAGTATTACGCTTACATGATCCACGGCGTTTTGGCGCGGTGTTATGGTGGCAAGGGGCCATCAAAGATCACCCCTTGCTGATTAATTTAGGCCCAGAACCACTTGAAGCAGCATTTGATGATACATATCTGTGGCAGAAATCAAGGCGGCGACGTCAGGCTGTAAAAGCTTTTATCATGAATGGAAACATTGTTGTCGGTGTCGGTAATATTTATGCCTCAGAATCCCTCTTCCGTGCTGGAATATTACCGCACAGACAAGCAGGGAGAATTTCATTGCAAAGATATCAACGCTTAAGCCAGACCATTAGAGAAGTCCTGGCAGAAGCCATCGCTCAGGGTGGCACCACATTGCAAGACTTTACCAACAGTGACGGCCAGCCCGGTTATTTTGCCCAGAATCTTATGGTTTATGCCCGTGAAGGCCAACCCTGTGTTGCCTGCAGCACAACGATTCGGATGAAAGTTATCGGCCAGCGCGCCAGTTTTTACTGCTCAAACTGTCAAAGCTGAACACAGCAAACACGGAAAATGAAACTGTATAGCGACAAAAGCCGAGCAGACTACTAAAATACACAGTATATGATTGTTATTCGATATTGAATGGAGCCCGGCATGACTGACATTACCTACCGCCCTCGACGCATGCGTGCGGATGAATTTTCCCGACGCTTGATGCGCGAAAATACCCTCACAGCTAATGATTTAATTTATCCAGTATTTGTACTGGATGGCGACAACCGAGAAGAAGAAATTCCTTCCATGCCCGGGGTAAAGCGACAATCAATAGATATCCTGTTAAAAACAGCAGCGACTGCAGCTGAGCTGGGTATTCCTGCTCTGGCGCTATTTCCGGTTACCCCTATCGAAGTAAAAACTCTGGGTGCTGAAGCCGCCTATGACCCACAGGGGATCGCCCAACGGGCCGTACGTGCGCTAAAAGAAAACTTTCCTGAGCTGGGTGTCATCACCGACGTCGCTCTTGACCCGTTTACTTCACATGGTCAGGACGGCCTGATCGATGAAAAGGGTTATGTGCTCAACGATGAAACTATTGATGTGCTGGTCAAACAGGCACTTTCTCATGCTGAAGCTGGGGCTGATATTGTCGCTCCTTCAGATATGATGGATGGCCGGGTTGGTGCTATTCGTGACGCTCTGGAAGATGCGAATTACCGCAACACCCGCATTCTCGCCTATTCGGCAAAATATGCCTCCAGCTTTTATGGTCCTTTCCGCGATGCTGTCGGCTCTGCAGGCAACCTTGGTGGTGGCAATAAATATTCCTACCAGATGGATCCAGCTAATAGCAACGAAGCACTGACAGAAGTTGAACTGGATCTCAGTGAAGGCGCTGATATGGTCATGGTCAAACCAGGCATGCCTTATCTTGATATCCTCTATCGGGTAAAAAGCAGCTTTGAAAAACCCACTTTTGTGTATCAGGTCAGTGGCGAATACGCCATGCTTAAAGCTGCCGGCCAAAACGGATGGCTGGATGAAAAAGCAGTGGTACTAGAAAGCTTACTAGGATTTAAACGTGCTGGCGCTGATGCAATTTTGACCTATTTTGCACTCGATGCTGGACGCTGGTTAAAGCAAGACTAAGCACATGAAAAAACTGCATCTAGCACTGTTTGGTGAGCCGATTTCAAATAGCTTGTCACCTCGAATTCATCAAGCTTTTGCTGATCAATTTGAGCTGAAGCTGAACTTTGAGCTAATCAGCGCTAATAGCGAACAATTTAAGCAAAAGCTGGAAGCCTTTAAAAATACAGGCGCCCAGGGCTGTAGTATCACCGTGCCATTAAAAATTCTGGCGCACGATGCTGCTGATCAGTTATCAGCAGCCGCAAAAAAAGCGGGTGCGGTGAATGCTTTTCATTTTACTTCCACCGAAATTTTCGGAGATAATACAGATGGACTGGGCTGGTTGAACGATCTCCAACAGACTGACATTACTATCTGCGAAAAATCCGTATGTGTTCTCGGTGCTGGCGGCGCTGCAGCAGGCCTGATACCCATAATTACTGAGCAATCGCCCAGTCAACTGATTGTTGCGAACCGCGATCGGCTAAAAGCTGAAAAACTCCTGGCGCAGCAAAAGAACCAACGCTATTTCAGTACTTCATTGCAAGACTTATATAATGGAAACTTGCCTAAATTTGACCTGTTGATCAATGCCACTTCCTTTGGACATCAGGGTCTAGCTCCTGATTTACATGCAGATATGTTTCACCCCGGCGCACTGGTTTATGACCTCAACTATGGCATCGCAGCTGAGCCCTTAAAACACTGGTGCACAGACAACAATGTTCTTTATCGTGATGGCCTCGGGATGTTGGTCGAACAAGCAGCTATAGCATTTGAATTATGGACCGGTAAAAAACCTGAAACACAATCTGTATTGGAGAGTTTACGTGGCTAGTTCAAGCGCAGTAAAGTAGCGAAAGAGAATTGTGACCGGCACATCATCAGTCGTATTTCTTGGCCAGATTACACAAAGACACAGCTCTCTCGCTGGCAGCAAATCATTCAATCAAAATCGATCTTAGGGTTTATACTGTAGAGCCCCCAAACAACGAAAAAGAAGTGACATTTAATGTTGGAGTTAATCAATAGCTGGCTGTTGGATCAGGGCCTCAACCAAAGTCTTGCACACTATTTAAGCCGAGGTGTTGCAGTTGCGGGCGTGTTATTACTCAGCGTTGCTGCAAATTTTGTGGCAAAGCGCTACATTTTTGCCGCCCTCGCTCATCTGATCACCAAGTCCAATACAAAATGGGATGATTCAGTGCTGTCACAACGCAGCCTGAACCGACTGGCACACCTGGCACCAGCACTGGTTGTCTTTGTTCTCATACCCGTTGCAATGGCAGGCTTTGATTCGGCCATTGCGGCCATCAGAGGCGCCCTGCTTATTTATATGGCGATCATTCTGGTGCTGGTGATTGATTCTATGCTCAGTGCAGTTGAGGACATTTACCAGGAATTCCGCACTGCGGAACAGATTCCCATTAAGAGCTTTATTCAGGTTTTGAAGTTAGCCTTGTATTTCCTCGCGGCCATCTTTGTTATTTCCATCGTACTGAATAAAACACCCATATACCTGCTCAGTGGTATTGGCGCACTTGCGGCGGTAATGATGCTGGTATTTCGCGATTCGATACTCGGCTTTGTCGCGGGTATCCAGTTGGCGGCCAACAAAATGGTATCGGTGGGTGACTGGATTGAAATGCCAAAATACGGTGCTGATGGTGATGTGCTGGAAGTGGCTCTGACCACAGTTAAAGTGCAAAATTGGGATAAAACAATTACTACTATTCCTACCTATGCCCTGATCAGTGAGTCATTTAAAAACTGGCGCGGCATGGATGAGTCGGGTGGTCGGCGCATCAAGCGCGCGGTCAACATTGATATCAGCAGTGTTCGTTTCTGTGACGAGGAGATGCTGGAACGCTTTGCTAAAATTCAGTATATATCTGAGTACATAGAGAGCAAAAAATCCGAGCTGGAAGATTTCAATCACTCAACAAATGTCGACAATGCTAGTCTTGCCAATGGTCGTCGGATGACTAATATAGGCACTTTTCGCGCCTATATTCGAGCTTATCTATTAAATCATCCTCAGATTAACAAGCAAATGACCTTGCTGGTACGGCAATTACAAGCAACCCAATACGGCGTGCCGATAGAAATTTATGTGTTTAGCAAAGATAAAGTATGGGCTAATTATGAAGCCATTCAAGCAGATATCTTTGATCATATATTGGCGGTCGCTGCTGAATTCGAATTACGTGTATACCAAAATCCGACCGGCACCGATTTTCAAGCGCTAAGCCATTAGCCATTATCTCTGGTGGCAAAGACGGGAATGGCTCTAGCGAATGCTTGTCCTGTGCATTTTCGTTAAATCTCTATAATTTAAGACTCAATTAAGTTCGGACATGTCGCTGCAGCGATTTCAACTGCCTTTTCTATCACTATAAACTCTTTGTCTTTTGATTCCTTACCGTCGGGGTCAAAATACAAATTTAATTTCATCGTTCTCGCTAACAATCTATCGGTTACTGATTGATCCATGCCACATAATGATGCCGCCCATAAGTAAGACCTTCCCAGAGATATCCTTGAGGGGG
>CAXMRK010000004.1:0-7163 GCA_964195815.1 uncultured Acidimicrobiia bacterium
CCATGACCATTCTGGTCATCTGCATCACCACGAGAAAGAAAAGACCTGGCCCGGCCAGTATCTACATTCAGATCAGGATGATCGAGATCAACGCCTGAATCGATAACCCATGCGGTATAACCAGATCCATCTACTGGACCACCAACGCGTGCAGTGCCGTAAGAAGCCTGCTGGCCACCACCGCCACCGCCGCCGCCACCTGGTTTACCTTTACTGATTGAAACAACACTATCTGGTTCCATTGATATAATTGCATCATCAGCGCCAAAGGCTGCCGCTGCTGCATGGCATGGCATGTTAATAGCGAAACCTTTAATGGAATTCTTATACACATGCTTTAAAGAAGAATTACCGCGAGCGGCGAATGAACGTGCCAGACCGCGAACATCCTGTGAATTTATATTATCTCTCATCTGTACGATACAACGATTTTGTACATTCATGAGATCATCATTTGAGTTATTTGAAGCTGGTACTTCGGCCATACCAGCACTTGATAAAGCCAATCCAACGGCCACTGTTAAGATATTTCTTTTCATGTTTTCCCTCTGCGAAAGCTAATAAAAATTAAGTACTAATCAGTTCTAGATTTGACCCTGTTCAAATAGAACCGGTCTTGTATAGCAAAGCTCATTTCAATATGCAAATGTTAAGCTTTGGATAATAAGCGAATAATTATTCGTATAATTACTGGATTGTTGACTGAAGCCATTACGCCAAGCAATAAACATCACAAATAATGCATTAATTAATTAGGGTAAATCTCCTACAGCTAATTTTAAAAATAAAAAATATAAGAAATAACTATTCATTAGTAATATAAAATTAATTGAGCGCTTTTAAGCTTTATCGGATGCGATAATTTAATAATTAATATTGACAAATTTTTGATTGAACCACTAATCAGAATAGCGCAGATGAAAACCATTAAAGAATGTAACTTTTTGGTTATCGCCGGGGTTGAAGGTTCAGGCACAACAATAAGCGCGAACCTGCTAGAATCAGTCACTAATTAAAAAAATCAATTTGGGAGTCACACTTGAGCACCAATAACCCTGTTGCAGAAAAAAGTCTGCCGATTCGTCACGGCAAATATCCCGAACTAACCCTACCCGCTGTATTAGTAGGTTATTTTTTGGGTGCAATCATCGCTGTCAGCATTGGCTTTGCTTCGTTAAAGCTGGGCTTTTCTATCGAAGGTTCAGAGCTCGCTGCAATTTTGGGTTTTGCCATTCTCCGCGGAGTGTTGAGGCGCTCGAGTATTATTGAAAATAATATTGTGCAAACAATTGCCAGTGCAGTGAACGGTGCTTCATCCGGCATTATGTTCTCCGTGCCGGCTTTGTTTTTGCTTGGATACACTGATTTTAATCCGTACTTAATGGCATTTGGTTGTATTGCGGGAGCCTTCCTTGGCATCGGATTTATCATTCCACTGCGCAAACAAATGATCGATTATGAACGGCTCACCTATCCCGGTGGAGTAGCCGTTGCTACCATTTTAAAATCGCCTGGTGCCGGTATGTCAAAAGCAATATTGTTATTGCTTGCTGCATTCATTGCTGCGGTTGTGCATATGCCCTTCCTGTTTGCAGGTACAGAAAACCAGGATATTGGCAGTATGCTTGGCTTACCTGCCTATACTAATTTTGTCTTATTTATCTCCCTACTAACCGTTGGTGTTGGCTATATTGCGGGCAAAGGTGGGGTTGCTTTCATTATTGGTGGCTATGTCTGTTATTGGTTACTGGCACCCCTACTGGCAGGCTTTGATCTATTTCCCGTGAATCAGGCAACCGGTGAAATTATTAATACCCCTGGACCTCTGCGCGCAGAATTATTTCGTCCAGTAGGCATCGGCATGCTGATTGGCGGTGCGATAGCGGGAGTGATTATGGCTTTACCATTAATTAAGTCTGCAATTGTTTCGATGCAAAACGCGGCGAAATCTGAGGCTGCCATGGCCAAAGATGAAATGCCTATTAGACTGCTTTATTTCGCCATTGTTGGGGCCACAATATTGTTGGCGGTAATGGCAGTGCTTTCAACCGAAAAAATGGGTATTGGTCGGGGCATTGTAATGGCAGTTGCAGGTACCCTGTGGATCTGGATTGCCGGGGTTATTTTGTCAGAGGCTATTGGGCGTACCAACTGGTCACCACTATCAGGTATGACCTTAATCGCGGTGACAATTCTGGTATTTATTTCCAGCGGTTTAGGTGACACAGAGGGCGCCATAATATCCGCTGTAATGGTGGGTGCAGCAACCTCGGTTGCAATGTCGCAGGCTACAGATCTAATGCTGGACTTAAAAACCGGTTATCTGGTTGGGGCTACACCACGGGCGCAGCAGTATGGTCAATTTATTGGCGCCTGGTTGGGACCCATCGTGGTGATTGCTCTGGTATTTGTCTTACATGAAGCTTATACACTGGGATCAGACGCGCTACCAGCCCCACAGGGGCAAGCACTGGCTTCAATGATTACTGGTATCACTGGCGGGGATATCCCCCTACAGAAGTATCTGGCAGGCGCCAGCCTCGGAGCTTTGCTCAGCATGGCACAACCTGGGTTGGGTATAACTGTAGGTTTGGGCTTTTATCTGCCCTTCGCGATAGTTATCACTTATTCCATCGGTACTTTATTGCGGGTCCTGAGTGACCGTTACAAAGGTAATAATTTTGCTGAAACAACGGGCATACCCATTGCTGCTGGATTTATTATTGGCGAAGCCTTGATTGGGGTCGGCTATGCAGTGTGGATGATTCAGAAGGGAGTAGGCGGATGAAGGCGCTTGGCTATTTATTATTAATAATCGCTTTTCTTACAGGTGCTTTTATCAGCGTTCTCGATCCCAGAAGCATTAACTGGTATTTGATGGTACCTGCCTTGATCGTGGGCATTGTTGGCATGACTCTGATACGAAAATCTATCCGCCAGGATGCTAAACAATCAACCCGTGTTGAAAGCGACCTCAATACTATGCGCGATTCACTGGCCTCTATTGCCGAAAATCTCGAGGCGATGAATTCAGCCGAGCTTCCAGTGTATGAGGCCCGCTTTGAAATTGATCACAAATTGCGCCAACAGTTGATAGACTTTGCAGAATCACGCCAAAGCATGGTGCATGCATTTGGATTGCAAAATTACGCTGAAGTAATGAGCGGTTTTGCCGCAGGCGAGCGTTATGTTAACCGCGTCTGGTCCGCATCTACAGATGGCTATATAGATGAGGTGCGGAAATATCTTAAGCGTGCCTTAGAACAGTTTAATGAAGCACTTGGGCATTTTGATAGTTTAATGGCAGAATTTAGACCAAAGACTTAGACTAACTATAGACAGAGCATCAGCCAACATAACCACTGAAGGGCTTTTTATATGAATGTTCATAACCTCAGTTTAAATGACTCAATTCTTAGTCAATTTATGTCTGAAATCCGTGACCAGCAGATTCAAACAGACAGTTTACGTTTCCGACGAAATCTGGAGCGTGCCGGTGAAATTATCGCCTATGAAATCAGCAAAGCCTTGCCTTATAAAACACAGGTAGTAACCACACCACTGGGTGATTGTGATTGCCGTGTACTCAAAGACCAACCCGTTCTTGCAACAATATTACGTGCAGGTTTGCCTTTGCATCAGGGGTTTTTGAATGTATTTGATCGTGCCGAAAACACCTTTATTTCAGCCTATCGTTTACATAATGGTGATGACGATAATGAGTTTGAGGTGAAGGTGGAATACCTCGCAAGCCCTGAGCTTGAAGGTAAAACAGTTATTCTCTGTGACCCAATGCTGGCAACTGGCTCGTCAATGGTGCTGGCTTATAAAGCATTACTCGCTAGAGGCAAACCTGAAAAGGTTCATGTTGCCACCGTAATTGCTAGCGATACGGGTATCCGTTATGTTCAGGATCACTTACCTCCCGAAACTACAATCTGGACAGCCGCTATCGACACGGAATTAACCCCAAAAGCCTATATTGTTCCAGGGCTGGGTGATGCAGGTGATCTGGCTTATGGTGAGAAGGTTTAAATCCTGATTGTGTTTATTGCTGCAAATTAGCGCGCATTGCAGCAATCGTTGTAGCATAGTCATCGCTGTTGAAAATAGCAGAACCCGCTACAAAAGTATCCGCACCCGCTACTGCGATTTCAGCAATATTATCTACTTTCACACCACCATCAATTTGCAAGCGAATATCGCGGCCGCTCGCCTCGATAATCTCGCGTGCCTGACGCAGCTTTGTTAACGCAGACGGCAGGAAAGATTGACCCCCAAAGCCCGGATTTACTGACATGATGAGAATCATATCGATCTTATCCAGCAGGTACTCAAGACAGTCAAGCGAAGTTGCCGGATTGAACACCAGGCCCGCCTTACACCCACCCGCTTTAATCAGTTGCAACGAACGATCAACATGCTTAGAGGCCTCCGGATGGAAGGTAATTGTACTGGCACCCGCTTGTATAAACTCCCCAATAAGTTGATCAACTGGTGACACCATTAAATGGACGTCGATTGGTGCAGTAATGCCGTAGTCACGCAAGGATTTACAGATTGGTGGGCCAAATGTGAGATTAGGGACATAATGATTATCCATAACATCAAAATGGACCCAATCTGCACCGGCCGCTAACACCTGTGCAACATCATCACCCAGACGTGCAAGGTCTGCAGACAAAATTGAAGGGGCGATAATTGAAGGCTTAGTGTGCATAAGTTTCTACCTGTAAATCTAGTTTTTTATAATCTTGAGCAAGCCACAGGATTTTATCTGATCTAATCCAAAAGTTCATAATTAAGTTGCTGTATAAGAACTGATCTCAGTCCTGACGTTCTCCGGCTTTTATATGTATTTATGCTGATAAATTATACAGGCAGAATACTCTGGGTTGGATCAATTTCCGGAAGGACCATTTTGAGGAGTGCCTTTTAATTTAGTTAAGAATGTGCCTGAATTTTGTCTGGCGTCATCCTTCTCTGCTTTTGTAAGACAGGTCATAGTCTTTATGTGGGTACCAGTGACATATTCTTTCTTACAATATAGCTTTTCGCCTTCTGGGGTCTCTACATTATCCCAGTCTACATCCGCTAACCTGGTCTTGGGTGAGCCGCTGCTGGCACAGCCGCTGAGGATAAACAACAGGAAGATTACGAGCAGTGCTTGTTTGATATCAAATGGCCTTGGTTAAAATTTTAGAAAACCACCTCGCTTATACATAGTCATAATAACACGATCATTTAAGCTTGAAATAAAACGCTATTCAATAGCAGTTTCCCTGGAGACTCGTAATAACAGGGTTGCAGTTAGTGTAGACAAGAACATGATACAAAACAGTGGCA
Source organism: uncultured Acidimicrobiia bacterium (assembly GCA_964195815.1). Lineage (GTDB taxonomy): Bacteria > Pseudomonadota > Gammaproteobacteria > Xanthomonadales > SZUA-36 > SZUA-51. Next base: position 5,347 of record CAXMRK010000004.1, read on the forward strand.
GCAGAGTGCCTGTGTGCAACAGGCTTACGAGCATTCCAATGACAGCTCCCAGTGCGAACTGCGATGTTCCCATTACTGCATTAGCTGTGGCGCCGTTTTTCGAAAAACAATGCAGAAAACTTGCCATATTGTTGGGCCCGATGATTCCCAAAGGACCAACCGAAAACATAATCAATAAAACATTGCTCCACAGACTTAGCATACCGGTGACATAGAGTATCAATAATAAACTGACTGCAATCAGTTGAACGCTTAATCCAAGCTTGAGCAACTGCCGTGAGCTGTACTTATTGAGTAACATTGCATTCAGCCGATTAAAAAACATCATCAACAGAATATTAGCGCCAAATAGCAGCGAGAAACTACTCGGAGATACCCCATAATATTCAATATACATAAATGAGGCTTCGGTCAGAAAAGCGAACATGCTGCCAACCACAAAAGCCTGACACAAGAGATAACCCAGAGACTGCCTGCGGGTCAGTATCATTCGATAAATCCCCAACACTTCTCGTGGACCTGCGCGCTGATGCCCCCTTAATAAGCGTAGGGTTTTAGTTTCCGGCAGCAACAAACCTATGATCACAATCTGCACAATGGCATATATGCTGAGTGCAACAAAAATGGATTTCCAGCCAAAGTTTGCTAAAAACATTGCACCCAGAGCTGGGGCAATCAATGGTGCCACCATCATTATCAAACCAATTAATGTAAATATCTTTGCACTATCTTTACCATCGTATAAATCGCGCACAATGGCAGCAGCAATCACTGCACCGAAACCTCCACCAAATGCTTGAATAAAACGCAACAACCAAATAGCCTCGATAGAAGATGCAAACAAGATCATTACACTTGCCAGGGTAAACAGTGAAAAACCAGCAATGCCTATCGGTTTGCGACCATAGTTATCGGACACCGGGCCACCGATGATCTGACCTAAGGCAAAGCCAATTAAAAACAAAGGCATCGAAATTTCAATTTTATCAATCCCGGTTGCGAAATAGCTCGCCATCGCCGGCATTGCTGGTAGATACATATCAATTGCGAATGGGGTCAAGGCAACGACCACAGCTAATAATAAAGATAGCCGTTTCGGGGGGAATGCGTCCTGCAGGGCTTTTAAATGAAATTCTGGCATGTTGATTGGCTCTCAGCGAATGGTTGAAGCATAACAGGCTGAGAATTAAAAACCGATCAGCTTATACCAGCAGATCCGGAATTACTCTGGATCAACAAAGCTTATATTTGCCTTCCAACCTTTACCTTGTTGCTGGCGATTAGTAACAAACCAAACCAGAACTTGATTGTGCCAACTGGTAAACAGTGGTGGAATATCAGGCCCGCTGAAGCCTGCCATTGCATCTTCATGGGTTCCGGCTCCATCAAAAAAATAAATGAAGTCTGTTCCTGGCTGGGTATCAAATTCAGTGAACTCGAAATGCACAAGTTTGCCTTCTGGTGCTGTAATTAACCACTTACAATCACTGGCTGCTGAATAGTCCTTATCCCCACTGCCATCAATCAGGATGCCCGGCTGATCTATGTCTTTTTGCCCTTTACAATAAAGCGTTCTGAAATCAATCGTCTCAATTTCATATTCAAGCAAGCTACCAAAATCTAGATTCTTACGCTTGCTCTCCAAAACTATAAAAACTTCAGTATGGGGTAAATAAAACTTTTCCGGGAGATTTCCCAGAGCATACTCTGCAATCAATTTAGCCTGCTCTGAATCACCGGCGTAAAATTTTAGTACACCTTTGCCTTTGGTTTTGTTCAGTTGATGAGCTGTAAAGCGGAAGCCTTTAAATTCGCCT
>CAXMRK010000005.1:0-5915 GCA_964195815.1 uncultured Acidimicrobiia bacterium
TTCGAAAACAAACTAGAGCCCTGAAAGAGTCCTGAGAAAGAATTAAAGGACAGTCTGTCCCGCGGTTTGCTCGGTTTGCCCGTTCGTCTTATACACTTCAGATTTTCTTGTTACACTCATCATTGTTCTATTTAGGAAAGCTCTTATCAATATATTGCTAAAAACTTTTAATCAATCTTCTGATTCCACCTCTTCTAAAGCCAATCTTCTTGTTTATAGCTTAATGGTATGTTTGTTAGCTCTAAATAGTTTTCCTGCACTGGCTAAAGATAACACTGCTGATGCCTCTGATGACATTCTTCCAGAGACAAACACAGCGAATAAAAGTGTCTATCAATTTAGTTTTTTCGAGCAATATTTACCCCAAAACGCGTTTCAAATGATTGAACGATTACCTGGCTTTAATTTTGACCAGGGGTCTAATGAGCGTGGTTTCGGTAGGAATGCAGGTAATGTATTAATCGACGGTGCACGTCCAACCTCTAAGTCTGGTGGTTTAAGCGGCGCACTTATTCGTATACCTGCGGCTCAAGTTGCACGGATTGAAATATTAAGAGGTAGTGCAGGTGGCAGTGAAGCGTCAGGCCAATCTATGGTCGCCAATGTTATTAGAAAAACGGAAGGTTCAAATGGTACCTGGGCTTTTAAGCTTAGACGTGATCCCGGCGGCGAAATACAACCTAATATTGAAGGCGCTATTAATACCACCATTGGCGACTGGAAAGCAGCTTTTGATGCAGACATTGGTGGTTTTCCCGGTTATCGTAGCGCAATTATTGAAAATCGTGATGCTAACCAAAACCTAAGCTCAAGCTCCGATGAAGCCCTTGATGATACTAGCAATTGGTTATTTGTGAATGCTGAAGCTTCAACCAGGAAAGGCAGTGGTTTGTTGACCCTTAACACCCGAGTCGGTGGAGATCGTTGGAAGGGAAATACTGTACGCAATATTTTTAATGATCGGTTGCCTGATGAACTATCGGCTGATGAGTTTCGCGGCATAAATGAAAAGAATGAATTGCGCATGAGTGAATTTGGTATTGACTGGACAGATACAAACAATGATTGGAAACTACATTTAATCGGCCTAGGTGTCTTAAATGACCGAGATTACGAGTTCTTTAACCAGGAGGATAATTTTCTAACAAACGAATCATCTAACGACAGCTTTTCACAAGAGACACTTAAGACAGAATATATTTCCCGTATGACTTATGGTTATGTTGGAAAAAGTAAATTTAAACCTGAATTTGGTATTGAGATTGCAAAAAATAAATTAACAAGTCACTGGGTGTCACTTGATAATGGCGTTCAATCATTTGATGATTCAGGAAATGTTTCAGTAGAAGAATTAAGAAGCGAAATTTTCACCACCTTTGTCTATCAAGCAAGTGCAGCTTTGACCCTGGAAGGAGGCTTAACGGCGGAGTTTTCTAATTTAGAAGTTAGCGGAGAGTTTCCGAAGGAAAAAAACTTTACCTTTCTTAAACCCAGGTTATCTGCAACATATAGATATAGTGACGATACTCAATTTAATTTTGAAGCCGAACGAAGAGTGGATCAATTAAATTTTAATGACTTTGCCAACAGTGTTGAAGCCTCTGAAAATCGTATAACTTCAGGCAACTCAGACCTGGAGCCAGCTACCACCGACGAATTAGCTGCCACTTACGATTGGAGCTTTAGTGAACGCGGCAGTTTAAAAGTTAAATTATTTCATCAGTGGCGAAGCGATATCATAGAACAAATTATATTATCAACAGAAAATAATACGACCGGGCTAGGTAACGCCGGCGATGCAAGATTTTGGGGCGTGAAAACCGACATAAACTTACCGCTTGACTGGATATTAACTAACGGCTTGATTGAGATTTCACATACTTATCGCGATTCTCGTTTTAACGACCCTGTTATTAACGGAATACGAACTGTGAACGGTTACGCGCCCAACTTTCTTAGCTTTAAATTACGCCAGGACATTGTTGCTCAAAAACTCGCGTGGGGTGTTGAATATTGGGGAAGCTTTACCGATACCAATTATTTTGTTGATGAAATCCAAAAATTTAGTGGCAACAAACGTATTCGAGTGTTTGTTGAAACAAGTCGTTATTTTGGGGTTAAAACACAACTCGAAGTTACTCATATAAATACAGGTGATTATACTCAGTCTCGTTTTTTCTATGAAGACAACCGTGGTGGGAAGTTTCAAGGCAGTGAAATGGCATTTCGTCATCGCCGTCCAGAAATCAAACTATCTTTTTTCGGTACTTTCTAGGCTATTTTTGAGCTTAGTCCAAAGCCGGGCTTAGAATATACCCAGCACCCCATTTCTTACCCACACTTAGGTAAAATCCAGGAAAACCAAGGCACAGACACTCTTTAGAGAAAAACCCCCAATTTTACTATAAGAGAAACCTTAAGCTCTTTTGTTTGTATACCAACAAGCGTATAATCACCAAGGATTAGCAGAACGCCCGATTTGCCCTGTGATACATGCGCAAGCCGGGCGTTTCCTCATACGCGATTTAAGCGCGAATGCAATAAAGGAGCTCTACGCCATGCGAATCCAGCCAGTCGCCCTGACATTTGATGATGTCACCCTCGTTCCTGCTCACTCTACTGTTTTGCCCAACGAAGTTTCATTGCGGACACAGTTAACTCGTGAGTTATTTTTGAATACCCCGCTGATTTCTGCAGCAATGGATACCGTAACTGAGGCACGTCTGGCAATTGCCATGGCTCAGGAAGGTGGTATTGGTGTGATCCACAAAAACATGCCAATTGAAGAGCAGGCGCAGGAAGTGCGAATTGTAAAGAAATTCGAGTCAGGAGTTATCAGTAACCCAATTACTGTCGGTCCTCAGACTACGATTCATGATGTTCTGGATATTACCCGATCTAATAATATTTCCGGTGTTCCGGTTGTAGATGGAGACGAACTGGTTGGTATAGTGACTGCCAGGGATTTACGTTTTGAGAAAAAACTGGACGATCCTGTATGTAATATTATGACCCGCAAGGACAAGTTAGTGACTGTGCAGGAAGGTGCTTCACAGGATGAAATTCTTGAGCTTTTGCATACTCATCGAATTGAAAAAGTCCTGGTTGTTAATGATAAGTTCCAGTTGCGTGGCCTGATTACTGTGAAAGATATTCAAAAATCCAGTGATTATCCAATGGCAGCAAAAGATAGCAGAGAACGCTTATTGGTGGCAGCAGCTGTTGGTGCAGGTGGTGATACTGAAGATAGAATCTCTGCTCTGGTTGCGGCGAATGTGGATGTGATCATTGTTGATACGGCACATGGTCATAGCCAGGGCGTACTTGATCGGGTTCGCTGGACTAGAAATCATTACCCTGATGTGCAAATCATTGGTGGGAATATCACTACTGGTGAGGGCGCATTAGCACTGGTTGAAGCGGGTTGTGATGCAGTTAAAGTAGGCCAGGGACCGGGATCAATTTGTACCACCCGTATTGTTGCTGGTGTGGGTGTACCTCAGATTACAGCGATATATTCAGTGGCTCAGGCATTGAAAGGTAGCGGTGTACCTTTGATTGGCGATGGCGGAATTCGTTTTTCCGGCGATTTTGCTAAAGCGATTGTTGCTGGTGCCCATACAATCATGATTGGCAGTTTACTGGCAGGTACCGAAGAGGCGCCTGGTGAAGTTGAGCTGTTTCAGGGTCGTTCTTACAAATCTTATCGTGGCATGGGCTCTCTTGGTGCGATGCAGCAAGGCTCAAAAGATAGATATTTTCAGTCAGATGTTGCGGCTGACAAATTGGTGCCTGAGGGGATTGAAGGTAGAGTACCTTTCAGAGGGCCCTTATCTGATGTTATCCACCAGTTGATTGGTGGTTTGCGCTCCTCCATGGGTTATGTAGGTTGTGCAACCATAGAAGAGATGCGTACACGTCCGGTGTTTGCCCAGATTACTGCTGCTGGTATGCGGGAATCACATGCACACGATATTACTATTACCAAAGAAGCCCCTAATTATAAATTGGGTTGATCGTGCTGATAAATTATGAGTAAGATTTCTGAAAAAATTCATGCGGAAAAAATCCTGATTCTGGATTTTGGTTCCCAATACACCCAATTAATCGCGCGACGGATTCGTGAAATCGGGGTTTACTGTGAAATTTGGTCCTGGGACTCAGCACCACAGGCAATTGCTGATTTCAAACCTCAAGGCATTGTGCTTTCCGGTGGTCCGGAAACAGTCACTGGTAATGATACCCCGCGTGCCCCGGAAAATATCTGGACCCTGGGAGTGCCAATATTAGGTATTTGTTACGGCATGCAAACCATGGCTCAGCAACTGGGTGGTTTGGTTGAGGCCCATGACGAAAAAGAATTTGGTTATGCCGAAGTTCGAATCGAAAACGCAGGGGGCTTATTAACTGGTATATCGGATTCATTAGCTAATGATCATGGCCTGCTGGATGTGTGGATGAGTCATGGTGACAGAGTGACACAGTTACCTGATGGTTTTTCACTGCTTTGTTCTTCTGACTCGGCGCCACTGGCTGGGATGGCAGATGAGAGTCGTCATTTCTATGGGCTTCAGTTCCATCCAGAGGTAACCCATACAAAACAAGGCGATGCCATTCTGCGTCGTTTCTTGCTGGAAATATGCGCACTAAATGGTCTCTGGACCACTGCTAATATTATTGCTGACGACTTAGAAGCTATACGCCAGCAAGTCGGCAAGCAAAATGTATTATTAGGCTTGTCAGGAGGTGTCGATTCATCCGTTGTTGCAGCACTTTTACATGAGGCAATTGGTGATCAGCTAACTTGCATCTTTGTTGATACGGGTTTACTACGTTATAAAGAACCTGAGCAAGTTATGGCTACTTTCGCTGAGCACATGGGTGTGAAAGTTATTAAGGTTGAAGCCAGACAACGTTATCTTCAGGCGCTTTCAGGGGTTTCAGACCCTGAAGATAAACGCAAAATAATTGGCAAACTGTTTATCGAGATTTTCGAAGAACAGGCAAGTCTTTTAGATGATGTGCGTTTCCTTGCACAAGGAACCATTTATCCCGATGTGATTGAATCAGCGGCCGCAGCCACAGGTAAGGCGCATTTAATTAAATCACATCATAATGTTGGTGGCCTACCAGATGAGATGAAACTTGAACTGGTTGAGCCTCTGCGTGAATTATTCAAAGATGAAGTCCGCAGAGTGGGGGTCGAGATGGGCTTGCCGAAAGCAATGGTTTATCGGCATCCATTCCCAGGGCCCGGTCTCGGTATTCGTGTGCTTGGTGAAGTTAAAGAAGAGTATTTAGATCCATTAGCCAGGGCAGATAATATATTTCTCGATGAGCTCAGAAAGCATGACTTATATGATCAAGTCAGCCAGGCATTTGCGGTTTTTCTACCGGTGAAATCAGTTGGTGTGGTAGGAGATGCGCGTCGTTATGAATGGGTCATTGCTTTGCGAGCTGTTGAAACAATAGATTTTATGACGGCTCGATGGGCTAATTTGCCCTATGATTTCCTCGATCATGTTTCGCGCAGAATTATTAATGAAATTAGCAGTATATCCCGTGTGGTTTATGATATTTCCGGTAAGCCACCTGCCACCATTGAATGGGAATAAGGTCTAGATGACCGAATTTAGCAGCGCTGATAGAACCTGGATGCAGCAAGCACTGGCATTAGCTGGCCAGGCTGAGCTTGCAGGGGAAGTTCCGGTTGGTGCGGTACTGGTTCGAGATGGTGAGCTGCTTGGGGAAGGACGAAATAGAGTTATTGAGAACTCTGATCCGGGGGCACACGCAGAAATGCTAGCGTTGAGGGATGCAGGTCAATGGGCGGCTAATTACCGATTGCCTGAGACGACACTTTATGTCACTCTGGAACCTTGTTGTATGTGCGCAGGTGCACTCATCCATGCACG
>CAXMRK010000006.1:0-10701 GCA_964195815.1 uncultured Acidimicrobiia bacterium
CTTCACACAGTTTCAATGCATTTGACTCCGACCCCTGGGGACCAAACTCACCTGTGCGTTACGCCTACGGCTAACGCACCCTACCTAAAAATAACACCGGAGGTTCCCTAAGGCGATAGCTTCCCCAGCGTTGGTGAAACTGTTTGCTCGCCAAATTTATCGTTAATTTCATCCACAATCGATTCGATCCCGGGCTTCGATTGGCTGCTGCTTTGTGTATTCTCTTCCAGGCTGGAAGTACCAACTCCAAGTAGGCGGACTGTTGAGCCAGGGTGTTGCTGCAACCACTTTTTGAGTAGGGCTTTGCTGATACTGAACAAAGCCGCTCCCTTGTCAGTGCCTTCAATCAGGCTGATCTGCCGGGTGAAAGTTTGAAACGGTGGGGTGCGCACTTTTAGCTGTATGACTCTTGCGAGGTAATGTTTCTTGCGTAAGCGTCGGGCAACTTGTTCTGAGAGTTTCTGCAGTACTGCCAGCATTTCTTTTTCAGCGCGCAAATCTGAATCAAATGTCTGTTCATGACTTATCGACTTTTCGCTTCTGCGGGGAACCACCTCTCTATTATCTTCCCCGCGTGCTAACGCCTGGAAATGCGCGCCCTTGTTACCCAGTATTGATTCAATTAAGCGGCTATCTGCCCGCCTGAGTTGAGCTACAGTAAATATCCCGGCGCGATTAATTCGCTGGGCGGTTTTTACACCGACGCCCCATAGTCGTTTTACTGGCATAGGATCAAGAAAGTCACTGGAATTATCTGGAACCCGATAAAAACCATCGGGTTTGCGGAAATCAGAAGCCAGTTTGGCGAGGAATTTATTCTTTGCCATACCGACGGATGCAATCAGCCCTGTTTGCACAAGAATTTGTGCTTTGATTGAATGACCGATGGTTTCAATATCGCCCAGAACTTTACGACTAGCGGTGACATCCAGAAAAGCTTCATCCAGCGAAAGACCTTCCACCAGTGGGGTGAATTGTTTAAACACAGAAAATATTTGCGCTGAAAGTTCATGGTAGCGTGACATGTTTGGACGGCAGTAAATGCCTTGGGGACAAAGCCGGCGTGCCTGTGCAATTGGCATTGCAGAGTGGACTCCGGACTCTCGGGCTAAATAATTAGCAGCAGCAGCAACCCCTCTTGGCCCTAAACCACCTACGATAACAGCATGACCAACATATTCAGGGTGATCAAGCTCTTCGACAGAGGCAAAAAATGCATCCATATCAACATGGATGATTGCACGCTCTGCTGTTGGCACCAGATTACATCGTGTGAGTCGGTTTTTTGCTGTCGAGCATACCTGCTAAATGTTTATCAATAACCCCGCGAGCATGATCGCCGTCCGGCGTTTCCGCAAATTGGACTCCGATACCTGCCTTACGATTGCCCTGGGAACCCATTGGAGTAATCCAGACTACCTTACCGGGAATTGGCAAACGTTCTTCAAGATCCATCAAGGTCAATAATAAGAACACTTCATCCTCTAGTTGAAATTGCTTGTTACTCGGCACAAACAGGCCTCCACCTTCAATAAAGGGCATGTATGTTTTATAGAGCGCATCTCGATCTAGAACAGATACCGACAAAATTCCCTGTTGTGCCATTGTGTTTTCCTTATTTTATCTGGCCAGATATTTTTGACCTTAACTCATAATTGGGACCATTGTAGCAACCATTGCTCAAAGAGTAAGTCCTGGCGTAAAGAACTTTCCCTGCTTCTCCAACCCTGCATTGCTAAAGACTGTAAATGCAATAAGGTTTTTACTGGATAAGTTGGTCTTGCATTTCTTACTGCTTCACTCACAGGATCCGGACATGACTGGCTGCTCAAGGTGGCGCGCGTTATATCACCCATCCATTGACTAAGCCACAACCAAACTAAAGGTTGCCCTAGTGCTACCCAACTGGCAGCAACTGCCAGAGGATCTGCCTGGCCACGGGCAGTTTTTAGGTAACCTATAGCGACGCTGCGCCGAATTTCCAGCAAATCCCCCCGCAAATACTCTGCTGCCAGCAATGGCAATCCACGTGCCGCGAGCATCGCGGCTTCAATTTTATCCTCTGGATATTCCTCTGTCATCAACCATTGTTTGACGCAAGAAGCATCCGCAGCCTCAAAAGTATACTGTTGGCAACGACTTCTAATAGTTGGCAGCAAACGCGCGACCTCAGTGCTAGTCAGTATTATAAAAGCGTTTCCTGAAGGCTCCTCCAAAGTTTTCAACAATGCATTAGCAGCAGCAACATTCATTGCCTCTGCAGGTCGAACTAGAGCCACTTTGCAATTAGCAATTGCTGGTGTTAAAGAGATTTTATGTACAAAATTTCGTATCTGATCGATCTTGATAACCTTGCTATCTTCCTCAGGTTCAAGAACGAACACATCAGGGTGCCCTCCAGCGTGCAACAATTTACAATTTCTGCATTCTCCGCAAGCGCTTTCAACTGATGCTGACGTGCATATAAGCCTTGCTGCTAAGGCTTGAGAGAATGCATGTAGACCAGAGTGCGGCCGACTACTGAGTAATATCGCATGTGGTAAATGCTGATTGGTATATTGCGAAACAAGCTGATTCCAGACTGATGATTGCCAGGGAAAAACACCCGTTTCCAATTGTTGCTCGGGGATTAGATTCACAACCGAGTCTCCAATATGGATAGCACTTGTTTACGTACAGATGCCTGACGAGCGCTGGCATCAACAATAACAATCCGATCAGGATGTTGTTTGGCACGCTTTAAATAGGCACTGCGTACACGTTCAAAAAAAGCACGTTGTTCTGATTCAAAACGGTCAGGCTCCCCGGTTTTTCGAGCACGACTCAAGCCAAGCTTGACGGGTACATCCAGTAATAACGTGAGATCAGGCTGGGTTTCTGCAACCACCATTGCCTCTAATCTTGCAATATTGTCTTCTCTGTATTCGCGCCCGCCTCCCTGATACGCAAAACTCGCATCAACAAAACGATCACACACTACTGATTTACCTTCGCTTAAGGCTGGCCTTATAACTTCTTCCAGAAGTTGTGCGCGAGATGCAAACATGAGCAGAAGTTCAGGTAGTGGCAATATACCCATGCCATTATGTGCTAACAATAACTCACGAACCGCCTCCCCTGTGGCAGTACCACCCGGCTCTCTACAGGTAACCACAGTGTCACCTCGATCTTTTAGCCATTTGCGTATAACCCGCATCAAGCTAGATTTCCCAGCTCCCTCACTACCTTCGAGACTTATGAATACGGAGGTCATTTTCGTTTTAACATCCGTTGTACGGCCCTATTATGTTCAGCATAGGTATTGGAAAAAGTATGCCCACCACTGCCATTGGCAACAAAATATAGCGCATTGCCACCAGCGGGCTGACTGACTGCCGCCAGCGAGGCTTCACCTGGTAAAGCAATGGGTGTTGGAGGCAGACCGAACCTGGTGTAAGTATTGTAGGGTGTATCAGTGCGCAGATCACGACTCCGAATATCCCCATCATAAGCTTCACCAAGACCATAAATAACTGTTGGATCTGTCTGTAAGCGCATCCTTTTTTGTAAACGCCGAACAAATACACCGGCAATATCTTGACGTTCACTAGCAAGCGCTGTTTCTTTTTCGACAATAGATGCCAGTGTCAGCATCTCATAAGGAGTTTCAAGGGGCAATTCTTCTGCTTTCTTCTGCCAATATTTAGCCAGTTTGGACTGCATTGAAGTCAGTGCTTGTTTAAGAATATCGAGGTCACTATCACCTTTGATAAAACTATAGGTTTCGGGAAGGAACCAGCCTTCAATAGCCTCGCCCTCGATTCCCAGGGTGCTGGCAAGTTCAGAATTTTCCATATTTACAAGCGTTTGTTGCAAACGTTGATCAGATTGTAATGCCAGCCGTAAGTCAGCAGCGCGCCAGCCCTCAATAATAGTGAATTGATAGCGAATGACATCGCCAGCACTGAGACGTGATAACCACATTTGTGGGGTCATGCCACTTTCTAGCTGATATTCACCTGCCTTAATAATTTGTGGCTCTATCCGCTGTAATAAACGCCATGGCCAACGACGCTGTGTGATCCCGGCATTTAACAATTGATCAACCATATTTGCATGGCTACTGCCACGAGGAACACTTATGCTTTGCCCTTCACTGCTGACCAGCAGTGGCTGCTGTAAAAACCCCTCATATTCGCTGTAGATCCACAGCAGTGACATTGCCAGTAAAAGCAAAAGTACTGCTAATAAGGCCAGTAGTTTATTCATGCCGGTTTTGCTAGAAGTTTTGACTGTGTACTCAGCCAGTTTTGAACTTCACGGGTTACCGGTCCAATTTCGAAGTTCCAGTCAGCTATTTTTGTAATCGGCCAAATTCCACGAACGCTGTTACATAAAAATACTTCATCAGCTTCTTCTAACAAATCTAATGCTACTCGGCGTTTTTCACAGCGGTGCCCAAAAGCTTGTAGTACAGCGCCTCTGGTTATCCCATGAATCCCACATCTATCCATTCGAGGAGTTATTAACTGATCGCCAATTCCGAGAAATAAATTTGCTGATACCGCTGAAATAACATAACCCTCATGATCAAGCATTATACCTTCCCCAGCAGCGCTAACTGCCGGCTCAGATGCAGCAATGACTTGTTCAAGGCGGTTGCAGTGCTTGATTCCTGCTAATTGGCGATTATGTGAAAGACGATAATTTGCGATAGGTAACTGCACGCCTTTAAGGCGAAGCAATTCAACCTCATCAGGCCAGAGATGACAACTGATTGTGCGCCGGACAGGTGCTGGTGTTGACTTTCCTGCGCTACCGGAAGCATAACCACGATGACCGCCACGGCCACTAATGGTAATACGGACAACACTTACAACTTTACCAGCACACACGGTTTGCAGTTCTCTTAACAATACCGTTTCGCTTGGCATTTCCAGTCCAAGCTTCTGGCAACCACGGCGCAATCTGTTTAAGTGCTGCGGCCAAAAGATTGGGTTAGCAGACTCACAGGCTATTGTTTCAAACACGCCATGCCCATATAAAAAGGCACGGTCACTGACCGGTAGTTGCGAGATAATTTCACCATCAATCAGACAATCATGCATTTTGCAGACACCTCAATTTAGCTCTAACGCTATCAACAAGCCCTTTGCTTTAGCCTCGGTTTCCCGCAGTTCCGCATTAGGCTCTGAATCAGCAACAATACCACCACCAGTACGAAATACCAGCTTTTTACCGTGCTGAAAAAGACTTCGAATCAGGATATTCATATCCAGATTACCATTTCTTCCAAGATACCCCATTGAACCGGTATATGCACCCCGACTGCAGTCTTCCAATTCTGCGATTATCTGCATACAGCGCACCTTTGGACAACCTGTAATTGTACCTCCAGGAAAGACAGCAGCAATAGCATCTATAGGTGAATACTGCGAGTTTAATATGCCACGAATGTTGGAGACAATATGATGTACGTGTGGGTGCTGCTCAATAACCATCAGTTCATTAACTTCAACACTACCTGTTTCACACACCCTGCCGAGATCGTTTCGTTCCAGATCAATGAGCATTATATGTTCCGCTCTTTCTTTCGGATGGGTAATTAATTCTTCTGATAAGGCAAGATCGCCAGCTGATGTCTCGCAGCGTGGCCGGGTACCTGCAATCGGTCGGGTTTGAACCAGTCGCCCACTGATTTCCAATAAGCGTTCCGGTGATGAACTGATAATCGCCTGCCCTTTATAGCGTGACAAGCCCGCAAATGGCGCTGGATTGCTTGTTTGCAGCGCTTCAAGTATTGCCATGGGTTCAGGTTCAAACTGCTGTGCCTGCACATGCCAGGCACGTGACAAATTAACCTGAAAAACATCGCCAGCGTGGATATATTCAATTGCCTTGTTAACAGCTGATATGTAAACCTCATCTGGATCAACATTCAGACTGAAATCAGGCAGCTTCATTTCAGATTTCAGCTCAGGAATTAACCCAAGATCAGTCATCATTTCATCTACTAACTCAGGTTCTTCTGCAACTAGCCAGGCACTATTTTCATTATGGTCAATAATTACTGCGGCAGGACAGCGCTGAGCAAATGCAACTGGGAACGAATCGCCAACAGCGCCAGCATTGTTAATTGGCAGATTTATTATGGGTTCTATTTCAGCAACCAGTTCATAGGCGAGATAAATGAACCAGCCACCGAAAAATGGCAGCGTGTCATCAGTTTGGGATGTCTTAAGCTGTTTGTACCAACTATTGAGAGTCGCCAAAAACCCATCTTCTGAGACTAATAGGTCTTCGCTGGCGTGCAGTTGGCCGATTTGATTTAATTCAAGACAGCCACCCCTGGCAAGAAACAACATAGAGTAGCGTTCGCTCGGATGATTCATCGAGCTATCAGCTGAACTACTCAGATAATGCGGATACTTATCGGGGTTCAACCGATGCAGACTGACTAAATCTGGTAACTCCGAGAGCAGTTTTTTTACGCTCACCCAGTGTAACGTTTCAACAGGAGGCTGCCGTTGGTACCACCAAATCCAAAGGAATTAGAAATTGCCATATTAATAGGTTTTTCTACGGCCGTATGTGCAGCATAGTTAAGATCGTTTTCAGGATTAGGTTCATCCAGATTTATGGTTGGCGGTGCCAGATTATCTCTTAAAGCCAGAGCAGTAAAAATCATTTCTACACCACCGGCAGCACCGAGCAAATGCCCAGTCATCGATTTAGTAGAACTCATGATTAAATTGTAAGCATGTTCACCAAACACAGATTTAACTGCATCAGACTCTGCCGTGTCACCTGCAGGAGTTGAGGTTCCATGTGCATTGATATAATCAATTTCTTCTGGATTAACACCAGCATCTGCAATGGCTACCTGCATACAGCGGGCAGCACCTTCACCGCCTGGCGGTGGTGAGGTAATGTGGAAAGCGTCTCCACTCATGCCAAAGCCAGCAATCTCAGAATATATTCTCGCACCGCGTTTTCGAGCATGTTCTTCACTTTCGATCACTACTACACCAGCACCGTTGCTGAGGACAAATCCATCACGGTCTTTATCCCAGGGACGGCTTGCCGCCTGTGGGTCATCATTTCGTGTAGATAAGGCACGCGCAGCGCTAAAACCACCCATCGCGGTTGGAGTGGTCCCAAATTCTGCACCACCACAGATCATTACATCAGCATCACCGTAGGCAATCATTCTAGCAGCCAGACCAATGCTGTGAGTTGCGCTGCTACAAGCAGACACTATCGAGATATTAGGACCTTTATACCCATTCATAATGGAAAGATCACCTGAGACCATATTGATGATGGTTGAGGGAATATAAAAAGGAGAGATTCTCCGTGGTCCTCGTTTTTCAACTGTCAGAGTTGTCTGCTCGATACCATCTAAACCACCTACACCTGAGCCCACATTTACGCCGACTCGATTGCGATCCAGTTGAGCGTATTCCTCAAGCCCGGAATCCTTGATTGCATCCAAAGCGGCTGCCATTCCATAGTGGATGAATGGGTCCATTTTGCGTGCTTCTTTCGGATTCAACCATTGGCCGATATCGAAATTCTTTATTTCACCAGCAAATTGGGTTTTAAAATCACTTGCATCAAAGGCAGTCAATGGGGCTATACCGCTCTGACTGTTTGAAATAGCGCTCCAGGCGCTTTCAAGTGAATTCCCGACTGGCGAGATAATACCCATCCCGGTTAAGACAACTTTACGCTTGCTCACAATGAATCCTCAAGAGAGTTTCTCCAGCCCGAAACAGGCCGCAAACTATAATAAAAAATCACGACTGAGGTCTCGCTCAGCCGTGATATATCACTTTAATAAACGATCAAATTGCGCTATTAACGTAATCAATCGCCTGTTGAACATTAGTGATTTTCTCTGCATCTTCGTCAGGGATTTCACATTCGAATTCTTCCTCAAGCGCCATAACGAGTTCGACTGTATCCAGTGAATCCGCGCCGAGATCATCTATGAAAGATGCGTTATTGCTAACTTCATCTTCACTTACATTCAGCTGTTCAATAACGATTTTCTTAACGCGTTCTTCAATATTACTCATGATTATAAATTTCCTATGCAAATAAGTGCGCCGTAATTATACCTGAAATTAGTTGGTCTGTTTATGTAGCTAAACGGCGTAGCTAAGCGAACCAATCCAATTAGACTCTGTCATATAATCATTATATGACCAATTAAAAAAATAAATATATTCATATAGATACAAGATATATCTAAACTACTCCATAAACATGCCGCCATTCACATGTAGGGTATGCCCAGTGATATATCCCGCATTTGCGGAAGCCAACCAGGACACCGCATCAGCGATATCCTCCACTGCACCCAGTCTCGCCAATGGAATTTGGCTGAGCATGGCGGATCGTTGTGACTCAGGCAATTGGTCGGTCATGTCTGTTTCGATAAAGCCTGGAGCAACGACATTGACAGTGATACCACGTGAACCAACTTCTTTTGCAAGAGACTTTGAGAAACCGATCATACCGGCTTTTGCTGCTGCGTAATTACTCTGCCCTGCATTGCCAGTTGAGCCTATAACAGACGATATATTGATTATGCGGCCCTCGCGGGCTTTCATCATTCCTCGTAAGCAGACTTTGCTTAGGCGATACACTGAGCGCAAATCGGTATCGATAACATCATCCCAGTCATCTTCACTCATCCGTAGCAGTAATTGATCACGGGTAATTCCTGCATTATTCACTAATACTGTAGGTGCGCCCCACTCGGCTGAAATCTCTTTAATCAGCTGAACAATAGCATCTGCATCGTTAACATCCAGCTGACGACCAATACCATTACCTAGTTTTTGTAAGCGCGTGTTAATTTGTTCTGCTCCAGACTCAGAAGTAGCAGTTCCAATAACTATCATTCCATTGCCAACTAATCGATCAGCAATAGCCGCGCCAATACCCCTGCTGGCTCCTGTCACCAGAGCAACTTTCACAGCTTGGTCATTCATTGTTTATACTCCAGTCTTTTATTGTGTTTTGCATTTGTTCAAGTGAGGATAAAGCGGTTATTGAGACACTTCTATCGATACGTTTGTTCAATCCACTGAGCACCCTACCTGGCCCACACTCCGCAAATGTCGTAACCTCATGTTTCAGCATGCTTTTTATAGTTTGTGTCCAACGTACTGGTGAATAAAGTTGTTTTAGTAAATATTTCTGAATAAGTTCGGCATTTGCAGCGGTGCTGGCATTAACATTATGTAAAACTGTTGTAGTAGCTGGTGAAATAGTCACCGCACTCAGAGACTCTGAAAATTGCTCTGCCGCTGTCTGCATTAAGGCGCAGTGAGATGGTACGCTGACCGCTAACAACATGGCTCTGCGGGCGCCTGCATCAGAACAATATTTACAGGCTAACTCAACGGCTTGTTTTTCGCCGGCAATAACTACCTGTCCGGGAGAATTATAGTTAGCAGCAGAAACTACACCGACAGAGGCCGCTTGAGAACAAGCTAATTCTACGGCTGAATCTTCCAGGCCTAGAATTGCTGCCATTGCACCAACACCTGTCGGGGTGGCGGATTGCATCAATTGCCCACGGGTTGAGACCAGCTTGATACCATCAGCAAAGTCAATGCTACCAGCGGCGATCAGTGCTGCGTATTCTCCTAAACTGTGTCCTGCCATATAGTCTGGGGATTGCCCACCTAAGGCTTGCCACACTCGCCAAACTGCAATATCAGCCGCTAATACAGCTGGCTGAGTAAATTCAGTCTGATTAAGTTGCTCTTCAGGCCCATGTTGGCACAGTTTCCAAAGATCAAAACCAAGGGCATCACTGGCTTCGCTGAATACTTCAGACACGAGTGCATGTTCGGTGGCCAGCTCTTTGAGCATGCCAATAGACTGTGAACCTTGCCCAGGAAATAAAAATGCAGTTTTCATTCGCTTAACCAGAGTGTGTCTAATACTTAATCAGGGCTGAGCCCCAGGTGAAACCGCCACCAAACGCTTCTAGCAATATGGTATCCCCACGTTTTACTCTACCGCTACGAACACCTTCATCCAGCGCTAAGGCAACCGAGGCTGCGGAAGTATTGCCATGCTTATCGACCGTAATAATCACCTTTTCCATAGGCATCTCTAGTTTTTTTGCGGTTGCCATAATGATGCGTAAATTTGCCTGATGTGGAATTAACCAGTCAATCTCTGATTTTTCCATATTGTTGGCTTCAAGTGTTTCATCAACAATTCTGCCGAGTGTGCGTACGGCGACCTTGAAAACCTCACGGCCGTTCATGTTTATTTTAAGACCACCATTATTTTCATCTTTAAAGCCAACTGACACACCCACATCAGTACCCAGCAGATCAGCATAGCGCCCGTCTGCGTGTATATGAGTAGACAAAATACCCGCTTCGTCTGATGCTTCCAGCACAACTGCTCCAGCCCCATCGGCAAACAATACTGCAGTTGTACGGTCATTCCAGTCTAGAGCTCTTGAAAGAGTCTCGGCTCCACAGACCAGGATTTTTTTGGCATGACCGCTTTTTATAAATTGATCAGCCACACTCAAGGCATAGACAAAACTTGTACAAGCCGCATTTAAATCAAAAGCCGCACAACCTGGAATGCCCAAGCGTTCCTGCAAGAGACATGCGGTGCTGGGAAAAATAAGATCTGGAGTCGTTGTGCCCAGAATGATCATATCAATTTCTGTTGCCTTGA
>CAXMRK010000007.1:0-2725 GCA_964195815.1 uncultured Acidimicrobiia bacterium
ATTTTTCATTTTGGTGCTACCGATTTGTGCTTATAACTTTTTTCGTGGACACCTTTCACCGCCCGTCCAGAAGGATCGTTCACATTCTGCAAGGACTCATCCCACAGGATGGCCTCTGGTGAACTACACGCTACCGTTGGGCCACCAGGCACACAATCAACTGCAGAGGGTAAAGGAAATAACTCGGAAAAAATCTGCCGGTAAAGATAGGCCTCTTTACTCAACGGGGTATTGTCTGGGAAGCGGTGATCTGCAGCAGCTAATTGCTGGTCGCTGATTTCTGTTTCTGCATAATCCCGCAGTCCATCGATCCAGCCATACCCGACACCATCTGAAAACTGTTCTTTCTGGCGCCAGATAATTTCAGCAGGTAATAAGGTTGTGAACGCTTCTCGAAGAATTTGTTTTTCCATTCCACCTGCTTTGATCATTTTTTTCTCTGGGTCTACACGCATTGCTGCATCGAGGAAATTTTTATCTAAGAACGGCACGCGAGCCTCAACACCCCATGCGGCCATTGATTTATTTGCCCGCAGACAATCATACAGATGGATCCGATCCAGCTTGCGGATAGTTTCCTCATGAAAAGCACGTGCGTCAGGGGCTTTATGGAAATACAGGTAGCCGCCGAATATTTCATCTGCGCCCTCTCCCGAGAGCACCATTTTTATTCCCATTGCCCGAATTTTACGGGCCATTAAATACATAGGGGTTGAAGCACGAATCGTGGTCACATCAAATGTTTCCAGGTGCCAAATAACTTCCCTTAGGGCATCGAAACCTTCCTGGATTGTGAATTCCATACTGTGATGAATAGTACCAATGTGATCTGCAACCTTTTGTGCTGCCAGCAGATCAGGGGAACCTGGCAAGCCGACTGCAAAAGAGTGCAACTGTGGCCACCATGCTGGTGACTGCTCATTATCTTCAATCCGACGATTCATATACTTATGCGCTAGCGCAGCAATAATTGAAGAGTCAAGCCCACCCGATAACAGAACCCCATATGGAACATCTGTCATTAAATGGTCACGGACAGATTCTTCCAGAGCCACTCTAATTTCATTCACACCATTAGAAAAAGAGTCTACAGCAGCATAATCCATCCAGTCACGTTTATACCACTGAGTAATTTCGCCGACCTCACTATCCCAATAGTGACCAGGGGGAAACTCCTTAACCCGTGTACATACATCTAACAGGGCCTTCATTTCAGAAGCTACAAATAACTGACCTTTGGCATCATAGCCGTAATACAATGGGATAATTCCCATATGATCGCGAGCAATTAAATAACGTTCTTTACTTGCATCGAATAGAGCAAATGCAAACATACCTTGCAGACTATCAAAAAACTGACTCCCACATTGCTGGTAAAGTGCCAGAATAATTTCACAATCGGATTCGGTCTGGAAAGGATATTCCTCTTGCAGATCAGCGGCCAATTGACGGTGGTTGTATATTTCACCATTAACTGCGAGAACAACGCTACCGTCATGGTTATACAATGGCTGAGCCCCATGATTCACATCAACAATTGATAAACGCTCATGCACCAAAATCGCTTTGGGGTGCTGGTAAATTCCACTCCAGTCAGGACCACGGTGTCTAAGTATGCGCGACTGAATCAACGCTTTTTCACGTAAAGGCTTTAAATCTTCACTAATCTGGAAGATTCCAAATATTGAACACATATCACTATCCGATAAATAATCTTATAGGCTTAATGTAATGCTTTTTGGCGCAGGTAAACAGTCTTTTTTATGATCTAAGCGAACTAATTTAATCAGTTCCACAAGTGAACAAGGATATCCAGAAAATAAAGTATATTATTCATATAGTTAACACGCTTAGAGTGGGAAGTTTCAAGAAATAATAAATGCCACTAATAAGCAACTAACAATAACCAAGAACCCCCTAAAAAGGGGGCTCTTAAACTTCTTCAAACAATCGCTTAATACTTAGAAGCCACTACACACATCCGGACCGAGATAGTCAGTCAGACCAGCTACAGTGATTGTATTCACACAGAAGGTGAAACTAACACCGCCTTTGGCTGTAGCAGATGTATCAATAGTAGCACTGCCATTGGCATCAGTTACACCATCACCAGCTTCATTATATGAGCCAGTGAATGTACCACTAACGGTTGCATTTGATACCAGATTGCCTTGATCATCCTCAACCACTACCACCGCTCTTGCAGATTTCTGACCCCTCCCCTGGGAAACAGTAGAGAGTGTAACTGTGCGGACCTGGACCAAAGCACCAGCAGTTGCAGGGTCAGTGGTGGCACTTGCAGTATTTGAATAGTCTGAAGCTCCAACTGCATTTGTAGCTCTTACCTGGTAAAAGTAAGTAGTTTCAGCTGCCAAACTGGCATCAGAATAACTTACTGTTTCCGCAGAAACAGTAGTAAGTGGAACAAATGTCACGCCGTCGAGAGAGCGTTCGATCTCAAACTCAAACTCATTGTCTGAATTATCTGTCCAGGCGATGTTAATTTGACTGCTGGAAACCACAGTGGCTGAGAGATTTGTCGGCGCTAGTGGTACTGTACCGCCACCGTTATTATCAATTTGATAATAGGGTGAAAATGTAGTGCCCACTGGGTATGTTGGTGCGGCAACGCCACCAAGAACATCCATCCAACCCATTGCACCCTGATCTTCATGCTCCAAAATATGGCAATGCATGATGGTGCGGCCTTCATACACAGTCGGAT
>CAXMRK010000008.1:0-7006 GCA_964195815.1 uncultured Acidimicrobiia bacterium
TCCATTTATGGCGATGCTTGGCGATTATTTCCCTCAGGCCCAGTTTATGATTACCGGGGTTTTGGGACCAAACTCAAACGCCCATGGGCCAAATGAGTTTCTACACATTCCTTTTGCAAAAAAACTAACCTCATGCGTGGCACAGGTCATCATGGACCATTACCAGCGAGAAAACTAACCCGGATAATTTACCAAGGATCTGGAGTTTGCGGTGTAGCTGGCGAAACAGTTTGGTTGATCGTTCGAAAAAGTATAGCGGTAGCTATGGTTTGAGAAGGATCGATCGAAATGTGAAGTCAGATGCTGCGCAAAACCGGATAGGACAAACCGTAAGCAATAGAATCAGCTAACGTGGGCTACATGTCTTTGAATAGAAAGAATATATGTCATTTTGTCGTCCGCCTTGGTGAAATATTCGGGCTAAGTGTAAAAACTGGACGCTTCGGTACTAAGCTGATCTAGATGCAAATTGGGCAAAAACCGGGGCTAATATTTTTCTACTCAGAGAATAGCCTTCGGGCCAACCGCTGGCGCGGGGGCCGGCAACGTTTAGCACACCAATATTCTGCTTTTTTAAAAAATCGAATATGGCTTGTTGTTGCTCTGCAAAGCTGCTGTTTGAGTGCAGTTTTTGCAAATTTAGTATGAGCAGGGGCTTTTCCAGTTGCTGACAAGTTTTTACTGTCAGTTCTGTACCCCGCCCTGGCATCCCTCCATGGATTATCAGGGTGCCATCGGCATCATTTACATTACGCCGCGTTCTAGCAGGATAGCTAGCAGAGGGTAATTCTGTGAGCGGATAGTGTGTTGACAAAGGCCCATCTTCAGCCAGTCGCCCAGCAGGACACCAGCCACCGCAGGGAAGGTCATAGCGAATTGCGCTATCCAGCGCAGCTCTATCAACCCCGGTTTGGCCGCCAGAAATTATTTCCAGCACATCAATGCCCCTGGCAATGATAGTGGTGGTGTGTGTCGAGTACACCCGCTTCGATCTGCATGGTGCTGTGGCCGATGCGAAACCTTTCAGAAAGTTGTTCGGAAGCCAGCACAAGGAATGCATCATCACTGCCTTCGGGCATGACCAGGTGAACTGTCAATGCCGTATCAGACGTGCTCATCGCCCATATATGTAAATCATGGATCGCTGTAACCCCGGGCAACGTCCGTAAAAGTTCTTCAACGGCCTGAACATCAATATGTGTTGGCACGGCATCAAAAGCGAGATTTAGAGAATCTCGTAGCAATCCCCATGTGCTGAGAAAAATAACCACCGCAATGACTAGACTAATAATGGGGTCTATCCACAGATTACCCGTCCAAAGTATAAGCCCGCCGGCAATAACAACACCTAGTGAAACCACTGCATCAGCAGCCATATGTAAGAAGGCACCACGAATATTGAGATCATGACTGCTACCCTTCATAAACAACAGCGCCGTACCCGTATTAATCAACACCCCCAGGCCCGCTACAAACATCATAGTTTTGCCCGCTACCGGGGTAGGTGTTTGTAGGCGATCAACAGCCTCCCAAACAATGATTCCCACGGCAACCAATAACATTAAAGCACTTAACAGTGATGCCAAAATCGTACCGCGACTATAACCATAGGTGTGCCGGGCGGTTGGCTTACGGCCCGCCAGCCAGATTGCACCCCAGGCTAACAATAAAGCCAGAACATCACTAAAGTTATGACCCGCATCGGTTAACAGCGCCAGTGAATCAGCCATCAACCCAAAGACGATTTCAACTACAACAAAAATCATATTCAGCAGCACGCCCAGCATAAATGCCCGGTTTGTTGTGGAGATTTCATGGTGACTGTGGTCGTGCGCCCTATTCATGCAGAGATTTTACCAAAAATTGATTACTAAATTGGGTGAAATGATTGAATAACAAAAGCCTTACAGTAATCATTGCCTGTAAGCTTGTTCCAACCACCGCAATATTTATTGACTAAGCTGATTTTTTCTTGCTATTAATCTCGCTGAAGCGCCTTAATTGGATCTAAAGCTGCTGCCTGTAACGCTGGATAGAGACCAAAGACCACCCCGGTGAGCAAACAGATAAAAACGGAAAGCACGACACCGAAAAATGAAAACGCCACTGGCCATGCGGCAAACAACTGAACTGCAAAGGCCAATAATAAACCGAACACTATACCAATCAAGGCACCAATACCGGCGATAGTTATGCTTTCAATTAAAAATTGATCTCGAATATCTTTTTTGCGTGCTCCTACCGCACGTAATAATCCAATCTCTGGGGTTCTTTCCAGAACGGTTGCCAGCATAATGTTCATGATTCCAATACCGCCAACCAATAGTGAAATCCCAGCAATGGCTGACATCACAACTGTAAAAATTTTCTGCGTTGCCTCTTCCTGTTTTAATAAAGCGGCCGGTACAATCAAACGATAATCATTGGCGGCTCCATGACGTTTTTTAAGTAAAAAATCCAATGCCTGAGTGGCCGCACCTGTATCAGTATCTTTTTTAAGCTTTAACTTCAGTGTATCAAGCGGGCTTTCCAGAGAATCGATTTTTAAGCGTTTGCGGGCTGTTTCAAGCGGCATAAAAACTCGATTGCTATCATCTATTAAGGTGATGCCAGCAAATTCTTTTTTGCCTTTTATCGGCTTTTCCAAAACACCGATTACTTTTAGCCACAGATGATTTACTTTAATTAATTTACCAACAGCTTCGGCTCCGGGGAATAAATCCGCAGCGGCCTGTGCACCCAAAACTGCAACCTGCGCATAGGAATTATTATCCGCATCATTGAGCATGCGGCCATCCGCACTGTTCAAATTACCTAGATTAAAATAGTCAGACGATACTGCCAAAACCTCTGGGTTTGAACGTGCTTCCAAACTATAAACATCCCAGGTTTTAATTTTTTTAGCCGCAGCATAGGTTTCAACCATAGGCAAGGTGGTCATGATTGCATCAACATCGCCCGCATATAGCCCGACCGACTGGGCACGAACCTCTCGCAGGGTCTCAGGATCAAATTCGACAGCTTCGACAATTAAGTTACGTAGGCCCATTGAATCGATCATGCGCAGGGATTCCTGTCGACCGCCCTCGGAGATACTCAACATTGCAATAACTGCGCCAACGCCAAAGACCATACCCAATAAAGTAAGCAAGGTGCGAAGTTTGTGCTGGCGTAATTGGCGAAAAGCCTGCCTGAAACCACGTCCCTCGATCATGAGTTATCTCCATTCACCAATTCTTTATCTGGGCGCACTAATAATATTTGTTCACCTTCTTTCAGTCCTACCAGCACCTCCGTCCTCATGGGGCCGCTCCGTCCGGCTTCAATATAGCGTCTTTCAGTTTTGCCCCGGCTTATTACATTGACCCAAAAACGCGCTTCTGCCTCATCGGTGGACTGCTCGATTGCCTGATTCGGCACACTCAGTGTGCTTTCAATATTCAAGATTTCAATCTCCCCACGAACCCGTGCTCCCGGGGTAATCCAACTTGAATCCGCTTGCTCCAAATCGACATGAACAGCAAAATATTTGATTGGACTGTCGCGTTCAAGACTGGCTGGCACCTGGGCCATACTTCCGATAGTTCCGCTTAATGGCCGCTCTGGAAATGCATCAATCAATACTCTGACTTGCTGGCCAACCGCTATATTTCCAGCCTCTGATTCCAGTACTTGCAAAACAGCCTGCATTTTTTCCAGGTTTGGGATTTCGCCAAAAGCGTTCCCAGGAAATACAGATTGACCTGCGCTAAGGGCTTGGCCAAACCAGTTCTTTCGGCGCACAAAATAACCGGCATTCGGCGCCTGTGTTATCGATGCATCAATTTGCTGCTGGAATAAATCACCTTTGCTCGACTCGCTCTGCCGCTGGGCATCAAGAACCGCAAGGTCTACCTGACGACGTGTTTCCTGACCACTTTGTCGACCCTGGTAGTGGTCTTGCTTAATCCGCAGGAAACCTTCATCTTGCAGTCGCTCAATCAACTCCTGTCGCGACATAGCAATACTGCCTTCTTCGATGCTAAAGCGCTCTGCAACATTAATTTCTTGTAAAGTAACTTCCAGGTCTGCTGTGATTTTATTCAGTGCCAAAGAAAACTCGCGCTTTTTGGCATCTATGTCCAGGTCAGACTTTTTTAACTGCGTAAGCACTTCATTAAGGCTTCGTTCTGCAATCATCTGATCAAACCGAGCGACAACATCGCCCTCCTCAACCCACTGGCCATCTTCAGCCAACCAGACTATCGTGCGGGGCATTATATTGCCTGGCGGCAAAGTCAATGGTACCGAACTTTCCGCAGCCAACTCACCATCAGCCTGCACCACTACTTTGAATGGTCCTTTCGTTATAGTGGCTGTAGGCAACATTCCCGCTTCCGGTGTTTGTTGACCACAGGCGCTCAACAAAACCATTAACAGACTAAGTTTCACCGCTAGCATCCAAGCATGTGCATGCTGTCGATATTGAAAACAAGGGTTTCTCATTGTGTTCCACTCTTATGGATAAATATATCCGCAGTAACCCGCATCCCCGGGCGCATTAGCTCGGGATCCAGTGTGTTTATGCTGACCTCAGCATCAAAAACCTTGGCGGGCTGGTTGGTTGAGCGATTGCGAACCACCGAACCGCGAGATGCAACCGTGCCTTCAAAATGAACTTCTGGTTTGGCATCCAATCTGAAGCGAACTCTTTGACCCACCTTAACTCTCGCCGCCTCACGTTCTGGGATTTCTAACAATATTTGCAAAGATCGCATATCAGGAATTTCTGCAACCGTGCGACCACGCCAAACTTGATCTCCAACTTTAACCTGATTGCCACGACGATCTCTGCCAATAACAAATATGCCTTCTGCTTCTGCAAACACGGTTGCCTTGGCGATATCAGATTCCAGCAAAACGACTTTGTTGCTAAGTTTTTGTTGCTCGCTCTCAAGCACTTTTTTTTCTATAGCCTGCAATTTGGTTTCCAGCTTCAATGCCGTCAAAGCTCGTTCTAGCTCTAGCTTTGCCAATTCCAGGTTCAGTTGGTTTCTTTTATAGTCCTTGTTTGCCAGCAGCGAATCAGGAATATCGGCTTTCATTCGGGCCTTTTCCAGATTGCTTTGTCTCTCATCAACTGAAAGTTGTAAATCTTCCAATAATTCTTTTGCCTTGAGTTGGTGCTGTTCCAGTTCTTTATTCTTTTTATCCACATCTGCTTTGCCGGTACGCAGTTTTTCCATAAGATCCTGGGTGTCAAATTTCACAATGGGCATGCCGGTTTTTACCCGTGAGCCATCTTTTTTCAGCATTGCGATTTTTACATTCCAGGTATTTTCAAACTGTGGTGGGGTAATTGAGCGTGAGCGCGCAGCAACGACTTCACCGCTGGACTGTATCCTTTCCTGAGCCTTTGCAATATCTGCAAGTCTTGCTTTTTCACCGTTACAGGCAGCCAATAACAGGCTCCCGGTAATGACTAATAACTTAATCCAGATGGATTTACTTGAAGTGCTCTGAAGATAGCTCGATTTCATCGCGACAACTCAACAAGTGCGCTCATACCAGGTATTAATTCAGGCAACATCTGCCCGGGCACAAACTCAACTCGCCCTTGCATATATAGTCCGTTACCCCACTCCTTACGAGATTCACCCTGAACCAACATTTCGGTTATTTTCCCCTGGTAGGCTTTTTCAGGATAAGCATCGAGAAAAATGTTTACCGGGTCATCTATGTTCAGGTGGGTTCTGTCTACAGCATTGATAAATAGGCGCACATACATATTACTGGTATCCAATACTTCAGCAATATAAAAGCTGGTTTGTACGTTATCACCCGCTTTAAACTTACTGCGAGTCCATGGGTGTTTTTTATAGAGCAAAAACCCATCCATTTCTGCACTCACAAAATTACCGCTTGATAGCGTTTGAAACCAGTTTAAATCGTTGTTGGAAATACTTTGATCAAGTTCCCTTTTTATTTTGGCTTCCTTGAGTTGTTGTGAAAAATGCCCAGCATCTTCATGGGCTTTATTCAGTGCCTGCTGTGCCCGCGATAGGGCTAATTGGTTGTCAGCATGATTCAATTCGCCAATATAGCGCGCCTCAATAATCGCTTCATTTTTGGCCAGCTGCAAACGAATTTTAGCGATCTCTGCATCAGAGTTTGCCAGTGCAACTTCTTTCTCAAGCCTGGCTATATTGCGCTCTCCTTCTGCCTGAGCTTGATCGTTTTTTTCCTTAACCTGAAGTATCTGGCTATCATTAGCACTATTATCAAACCTGGCCGCTGGCTCACCTTTCTTAAGAAACGTGCCCTCATCCGCCATCCAGTCAATTCGCAACTGCCAATTTGCACTCATAGGGGCTATTATTTTCTGTGACTGATCAGCAGCAATCTCCCCGCTAACCAAAATAGCATCTGCAAAAATCTGCGGGCTAGCAAACATGATGCCAAGAAAAAGCCAAGCTATTGTTAAGCCATTTTTCATCATTGTTCCGCCCCAATAATTTTTCCATCCAGCATTTGAATAATCCTGCTAGCGTTGGCAGCAATGTCATCTTCATGAGTAACCATGACTATGGTTTGTCCTTCCTGATGCAGAGATTTTAACAAATTCATTATTGCTGCCGAGGTGCTGCTATCGAGGTTTCCGGTGGGCTCATCTGCGAGGATTACCGAGGGTTCATTGATCAATGCTCTTGCGACGGCCACTCGTTGTCGCTGACCACCGGACAGCTCATTGGGTTTGTGCTCAAGACGATCTCCCAGATCTACCCGATTGAGTAACTCAATTGCCCGTTGTTCGCCATTTAGGTGGTCATTATTGTGATCATACTGCAAGGGTAATAAAACATTTTCTAAAGTACTCATACGAGAGAGTAAGTGAAAGCTCTGAAAAACAAACCCTAGTTTGTGGTTTCTTACTGCAGACAGTGCATCGTCATCCAGGGTTGCCACATTAACACCATCCAACCAATATTCACCCTGATCCGGCTGATCCATACAACCCAGCATGTTG
>CAXMRK010000009.1:0-11729 GCA_964195815.1 uncultured Acidimicrobiia bacterium
ATCTACTATCAGCGAGTGGGTGAGCCTACTGCACCGACACTGGTGTGTTTTCACGGGTTTCCCAGCAGCTGCTGGGACTGGCACTTAGTCTTGCCTGAGCTTGCAAAGCATTTTGATCTGCTGATTTTTGATTTTCCCGGCTATGGGCTTTCGGCAAAGCCTGTTGGCAGGGATTACTCATTACTACGTCAAATGGATGCAACTGAGGCTTTGTTGCAAAAATTAGGCATTCAAAAGTTTGATTTACTGACTCACGATATGGGTAACAGTGTGGCTTGTGAACTGTTATTTAGAATTCAGAATCAGTTAACCGAGTTAGAGATAACTCGTTGGTCCATGTTGAACGGTGGTGTGTATATGGATTTGCATCATCCATTATTCACCCAGCGGTTATTGCGCACGCCCCTGCTTGGAGCGTTAACTTCTAGACTGGCTAGTTTCAGGGTGTTTAACTCACAGTTTCCAAAAACATATGCACATTCACAGCAGTTTTCAGCGGAACATTTCCGCACACACTGGGAATTGATTCAGCATAACAATGGGCGTCGAGTAATGCATAAAGTTGCGACTTACATGCGTGAAAGGCTTCGTTTTACAGATCGCTGGTTAGGCAGTTTGCATAATAGTAAGCTTGAAATTCAATTAATTTGGGGTTTGCAGGACCCTGTTGCTGTGAGAGCAATTGCAGATAAATTAATGCAAAACTTAAAAAATTCCAGTATCACAAGACTCACAAATTGCGGGCATTATCCACAAATTGAGATGCCAGAGCCAGTTATCCAGGCAGTGAAAAGTTTTCATGTCTAGAAACGCTGCTCCAACACCTGCACAACAAGCCATTTGGGCGGTAGTTGGATCAATTCCTTGTGGACAGGTTATGAGCTACGGGCAAGTTGCTGATCGTGCCGGGTTAGGGCGGGCAGCCAGGATGGTCAGCATGGCATTGCGGAATGCACCAAAGGAATTGAATTTACCCTGGCATCGTGTGATTAACTCACGGGGCAAGATTTCATTTCCTAAGGATGCTGTTGAGTATGGCAAACAATATGAGCTTCTAGTCGCAGAGGGTGTGGTATTTATTAACGCTCGTATCAGTGTTCAGAATTATTTTGTTGAAGCCAATACTGACGCAGAGTTGTGGTCAGATTTCTTTGAAAATGAAGCTTAAACAGGATTTATCAGGTCTTTTCGAGTATGCATAAACAATTAAATTTATGGCAACGCTTACGCAGTAATTATTGGCTAGCATTGCTATTTGATGCCGTTATGATCAGCTTGGTATTCATTAGCATAAACATGTGGCAAGCACGTGATTTATTACCCCTGGGTTCTGATAGTCAGGCGCCTGCTTTTAGCTTAGCTGACCGCGCTGGAACCTACTATCAACTTGATGATTACAAAGGTCAAAGAGTAATCGTTTATTTCTTTGCGCCCTGGTGCAGTATCTGTGCATTGAGTATTCATAATTTAGTCGATGTTGCCGCTGAAAAAGATCCTGAATTGGTGGTTTTAGCTATCGGTTTGGATTATCAGAATGCTGAGGAAGTTTGGGAGTTTGCTGATAAGCATAAGTTGCAGATGCCGGTTTTATTAGGGGGGGCTCAACAAATGTTTGACTGGCAGATTAATGCATTTCCAACATACTATGTAATCAATGAAAGCGGACAGATTATCTCCAGGTCAATAGGCTACAGTGCAGAACTAGGAATTCGCTGGCGTAGCCGAAGTCGTTAAAGTACTAACTGGGCTTAAATGCATTGCGCCAAATTAATTATGTATGTGTATTTTATCTAAGCTATACTCGAATTGAAGCTTTAAAATGGAAAAGTCCAACAACACTTGAGGTTGTGAATCCAATTGGCTCATATTAAAAACTGGGGAGGTTTTTAAGGTGAATAAAGGTCACGGTTTTTTTGATTGGAATATTGTTGCAGATGGGGTAGTTGAGGTTTCCGTATGGGATGGTGTAGAGCTAAGCAGAGAATTGGTTGAAAAGGCCTTTGTGACTATTGGCGAAGCGATGCCCAGAAAATACTGCGTAATAGCACAACGCAGAGAAAGCTACAGCCATACATTAGAATCAATGATTGCACTGTCTGAGCTCGATGAGGTTCTTATGTATGCAGTATTCGTGAGTAATGATTCACAGCGCGAGCTGGGCATGTCTCATAAAATGATCAACCCTAAAGTCCAGCTGTTTAATGATCGTGAATCAGCTCTTGCAGCTTGTTTAGAAACTCAGGAAAAATACTCCAGCCAAGCTAGTTAATTGCTTGATTGGTAAGTTTTCCAGGTAGGACTGATTAAGCCGCTTCTGAAGCATCGCCAACACTACTGACTTTGTACAAATTGAGATCCTGCTGCGGGTAAGGAATTGAGCAGCCAGCTTCTTCAAGTTTAGTCTTGATGCTTACCAGTAAATCATCTCTGACACCCCAGTAATTTTCTTTATCCACCCATGGGCGGCACGCAAAATTCACACTGCTGTCAGCCAGATCCATAAGCAGTACAGATGCAGCTGGATCTTTCAATATGAGCGGATGAGATTCAAGAATATCAGTCAAAATCTCTCTTACCAGGCGCAGGTCATCGTTGTAACTAACCCCGATAGTAATATCAACTCGGCGCGTGGGTTTAGCTGTGTAATTGGTAATTGGATCGCTGATGATCGAATTATTTGGAATGGTGACGAGTTTGTTATCCGTTGTTGTCAAAATAGTGGAGAACAAAGTGACATCTGTGACGGTGCCTGATAAGCCAGCAACTTCAACAAAATCGCCGGCTCTAAATGGACCCAGTACAGAAATAATGATGCCAGCAGCAAAATTGGATAACGAGTCTTTAAGTGCTAAGCCAATGGCAAGTCCCATTGCGCCTAATACCGCCAGTATAGAAGAAATATTCAGCCCAAGAATTTCTAAACCAGCAACCAATGCAATTGAGAAAGCCACTGCATAAGTCATTTGTGCTATAAAATTGGTGAGCAACTCTGCAGAATTCTTCCGCTTCATTAGCATACGTACTGATTTGGCAATGAGTTTAGCCAGATAATGACCAGCGACAAAGAAAATAAGCGCTTTAAGCAATGGGAGTAGTAGTTTAATAAGCTCTTTTTTTTCTGTGAAATTAGCAAAAAATTCGTTGATAGTATCCATTTGAATTGTTATTTCTCTATAAGTGAATTAATTTTTTCAGACCAGTTAAGTTTGAGTTGTGACCATTCAAGTTTAAACCAGGGAGTAAATTGATCTGGCTGAGATTTGAGTTCTCTTTCCAGTTCAGCGGTTGTGATCCAGCGCCAGTCAGATATTTCACTGCTATTAGGATGAACTTCCCCATTGTAGTGGCCAATCAAAACCGAGCAGAGTTCATGTTCGGAACCCAGTTGACCAAATTCTGCCTGGTACTCAAAACGGTAAAGAAATTCGAGTGGGCAGCTGAATCCTAATTCTTCCTGCAAGCGGCGTTGGCTGGCTATTTCAATTGATTCCCCCTGGCGTGGGTGACTACACACGCTATTCGACCAAAATCCACCCCAAAGCCGTTTGTCAATTCCGCGCTGTTGCAGTAACAAGGCGCCCTTGGCATTAAAAATGAATAACGAAAAAGCACGGTGCAGGATACCGCTACCATTGTGGGCAGCATCTTTACTGGCATATCCCAGTACCTGATCTTCGCTATCGACGAGAATCAATGATTCATCATCAAAAGAAACGACTTGTGAATTCAATTCAGCCAATGTCGACCTCCATTGCCTGATAGCCACTTTCTTGAAGTGCATGCAATACTTTATGACGATTTTGTGGGCACAGCGCAATGATCGATCCGCCCCCACCAGCCCCGGTAAGTTTGGCTCCATAAGCACCATTACTGCGGCTTATCTGAATCATTTCTTCCAACTCCCAGCTAGATGTTTGTAGTGCGTTTAGCTGGCCCTGGCAGAAATTCATCAGCTTGCCTAAATTATCCAGGTTACCTTCAATAATGGCTTCTCTAGCGCTGAGTGTTAGCCGATCAATCTCATCAAAAACACGATTGTAGAGGTCGGGATTTTGTTTCCAGCCAATTCGTACTTGTGACACCATACCTGCGGTTAAGCTTTCGACACCCGAAATACCTACTACCAATGGGATTGAACAAGCGGGGGTCAATGGATCAATGCTGGCTGAATCGCTAGCCGTTTTTCCTGGCGTGTATAACATTAGCTTGCCGTATGTGGCTACGGTGTTATCTATACCTGAGGGATTGCTGTGTGCTACTTTTTCAAATTCGAAGGCATAGCTATTGATCGCCTCATCATTTAAATGCAAATTGAAGTGACTATCTAACGCACGTACTATTGCCACAGCTACGGCAGCAGAACCACCCAAACCCATAGCTCTCGGAACGCTTGGGAAAACCTCAATACGGATGGCCTGATCGAGTAAACCAAAGTGCTCAAGCATAGCGCCTAAGGGGCGTTCGAAGGAACGTCTTTTTGCTGGATTACGGTGCAATGTATATTCAACCCCCCAGCGTGGCACAATAAATTCAACATCACCGCGGCTGGATGGATGAATAGTTGCTCTTGCTGCCATTTGAACAGGGGCAGCGATAGCGTGGCGGCCATAAACGACAGCATGTTCCCCCAATAAGATGACTTTGCCATGCCCGCCGGGCAGGTGCTCGGGTACATCTGAGGTATCTGCGGATTCACTACTTACTGCTCGTAGTTTTCGCTTATCTTTGTTGACTTCAATAATGATTTCTTTAGCCCGCCAGATTTTAATCTGACCGTCTTCAATCAGACGGTCTACAACGGTATCAAAAATACTTGAGCTTGCTCCTGCTGCCATTACTACGCTGCGGGCATGTAAAGTCATATGCCCCTTCTGGATCCCATCAGTAGCCAGCGCTCGGATTGCGGAAAAATTTTGCGCCAGTCCAACAGCCGCCATAATTTCTGCAAGCTCTCGGGCAGATTTTATTCCGAGTATGCGGTGGTTTACACCAACAGTTTTATTTGACTGCAAGGGCCCACCAACTGTGCCAACTTTCAGTGGAATTTCAATAAAACCCAGCAGTGAACCATCTTCGCCTTTACTCCAGCGTGTCAGGGCTGTGTACTGGCCACCGCGTGCAGCCCAGGCATGTGCGGCAGCTTCAATAGCTCTCCAGTCGTTACCAGTCGCTAGAGCAACGGCATCGATGCCATTCATAACACCTTTGTTGTGGGTAACTGCTCGATACGGATCTGCCAGCGCGAAATCACTGGCGATCACAATACCATCACGTACCTGTTCTCCTTCCAGATCTCCATTACGGCCCTTGCCAGCTAGCAGTTCTACCGGGATGCGAGTCCATGCGCGTACCAGAGCTCGATCAGTTAAGTTAGACAGAATACGTAGAAAACTTTTACCATTAGTTATTTTCTCGAGCAACGGTGAGATGCCTTCACACATGGTGTTTACCAGGTTGGCTCCCATGGCGTCACAAGTATCGACAATGACATGAATTACCAGCATGTCACCGGCATCTCCAGAAGAAGGTACGGTACGTACTTCGAGTTCACGTGCACCACCACCTCGGGCGATAAGATTTGGGTGCAACGAGTTCGCCAGATTCAATATTTCCATTTCATTCTGGATTATTGCGGCTCGTGCTTTTGCATGGTTAGGTACATCAACCAGTTGTACTTGACCGATCAGTAAGGATTCTAAGGATTCAGTCTGAAAACCACCCGCCTCATGTACGGTTTTTGCAGCAGAACTCAGAGCGGCCACTATTGAAGGTTCTTCAACTACCAAAGGGATTAAATATTCTTTGTCGTTAATCAGGAAGTTTACCGCGATACTATTAGGTAAGCCTAAAACTCCAATGACATTTTCAATCATTTTATCCGCAGATGCGGGGTCCAGCAGGTGGTCGCCTTTTAATAGACTTAGATAATCTTCTTTAGAGAGTATTCCGCGCTCGTGTACTTCTCGCAGACGTTCGGCGACAGAAAGTTTATAAAATTTTGGAATTTTAGACAGGCTCATTGTTTAACTACCTTCAAACCATCCATTTCAAGCTCCAGATCAAGTATTGTATATCCTGCATCACTGATTGTGCGGCTGATTTTTATTAAATCATCGCTGCTTGCTGCACAAATCAATCCAATATCGCCTCCGCCGGCACCACTTGGTTTCCAGCCACAGTTTGATTTCATTGTGAGCTTGCGAATTGTTTCATATGCCGGTGTATAAATAGGTGCTTCAATCTGCTCACCCAATTCCCGCATCCATTCGCCATAGGCACGTATGCAAGCAGTCAGTGCCAGCCCGTCGTTTTTGCCTATCGCTGTAATTGCCTCAGCCATTAACGGGGCTGCCAGCAGTTTCATATTATCCCAATCTGCAGGATGTCGCCCTATCCAGAAATCAAATTCCTGAAGAAATGTTCGGGTTTCAGCGCTGTTGCCTGTCCACACTGCGCGCCAGAAAAAATTAGCAGGTAACTGTAAATGTTGAGCAGCTTGAAGTTGCTGGAATAGAATCAGACCGCCATTGAGACTGCTCGAAACATCAATACCACTACCGGATTGTTGCATAGTTAAGTGAGCTTTGCGGGCATCTTCGATGGTGTGACCCAGGACTGCATTTGCGGCAAGCATCAGTGCAGCACTGGAGCCAATGCCAGTTTTTTGAGCAGACCCCGGTTGAAAGAATGGTCGACTGTCAAGATCTAGATGAATACCAAAATTATTGCTGCTTGTAGCCGGCCAGGGTAAGTGCTCTACAAAGCTCTTTATCTGTTCAGGCGGACTTGTCACCCAGTTGTAGTTTCCATGCCTCTTGGTAAAGCTGTATACGCTTCCCGAAGCCATACTAGTGGTCAGCTGATGTTGCTTGTTTGCTGAAGCTTTAGAACGGGCCTGTGCGCGTTTATTGACCGCCATGCTGAGAGCTGGCATGCCCCTTGTAACAGCATATTCACCCAGTAAAACCAGCTTTCCTGGTGCGCTGGCTGAGCACGCACTAAAGTCATTCATTATCTGTAACTACAGCCCTTGCTGCAGTTCCTAACTGGCAGCGAAGTGTACGAATCACTCCAGGGGTATTGGCGAGTTTTGCTTCTACCTTGTCTGCATCAGCTGGTAGACACACAGCTTTGAGCTGAGGCCCCGCATCAATAGTAAAAAATACTCCCAAACCTGATTTCCGCAATTCCCTGACTGTGTGTATGAGGTCAACAGTTGTCCCATTCCAATACAGTAAACCAGGCCTTGCTGATTGTATTACTGCATGCATTGCCAGACATGATGCTTCGGAAACTTCAGCAAGGCGTTTAAAATTACGTTGCTGGATTGCCAGAATTGCGGTTTGAATATCAGCTTCAGATTGGTCAATCCAGGATTGCCAGTATGGGGCGCTTGCTGCAGTATGCAACATGCCTTCAGTCGAGCTAATGGTTTTTTCATGTTCTGATGTAATTGCGATAATAATCTCGAGAGGCCAGTGTTTTTCTGAAAACAACTGTTCCGCATAACTATCCTTTCCATTGCTACGTTCACCGCGATGCTGGATCACGAAACCACTGAATAGAGAACGTCCTGCAGAACCAGACGCCTGTCTGGCAAGCAGTGCAAGCTGGCGTAATTCTAAGGGCTCTGCCAAAGTTGAATTGGCAGCGCAAAGTAGTGCAGCAAAGCCGGAGGCAGAAGAGGCGAGACCTGCCGCCGTTGGAAAGTTATTACTGGTGCTGACTTTAGCAAATTGTTGTACTCCACTGAGTTCACGGAAGTTATTTAAGCAGTAGTGGACACGTTTTGTGAAGGCCGGGTTAGCAGCGTCATCGTCCACAAAAACCAGGTCACTTTTGAGTCCTTGAGTAAAGCTAACTCGTGTTTGTGTTTCAAGTTGGCTCAAGGTTATTGAAAGTGAATGAGTAGCCGGTAGATTTAATACAGGATCACGCTTGCCCCAGTATTTTATCAGGGCAATATTGGGGTGAGCGATGGCTAGAGCGGAGTTCATTGGGTGTAAAGTACTCGATTATTTATATTTTAGTTGCCTGTAGTTTTAAGGCTATTTCACTAACTTCATATTTTAACATAGCCAGCAATTTCTCAATTAATAGATGTGGTTTAATAAGCTCGATCGGTTTATCATTAGATTAACTTTGTGGAGAAAATAAATGAAAAAAGTCATTTTTGCACTATTATTTGTTGTTGGGTTATTATCGCTGAATCTGGCAAGTGCTGGTAATTTTGAGGCTGCTCAGAAAAATCTTGAAGGGGCAATGAAAGCTGAAGTTCGTGGCGAAGCAGACACCATAAGAGATCGCAACCGTAAGCCAATAGAAACTCTGGAGTTTTTTGGTTTGCGTGAGAATATGACAGTCGTTGAACTACTACCGGGTGGCGGCTGGTACACTAAATTATTAGCTCCGGCTGTTGCTGATAAGGGTAAGTTATATATTGCCCTGGGAACCAGTAGAGTCGAAAAAAACGTGTTGACTCAAGAGGGGTTTGAGAAAGTCTCGGTGGTCGCCAAATAATTAAAAAAGGAACGTAAACCTGGAGCCCGCAACTATAGCATCAGCATGACAGACCTTGGTGTGAGCAATGTGGATATTGTTTTCACCTTCCGTAATTATCACAACTTTGCTGAAGATGGGCGTGTGGCAATGAATAAAGCGGCATTCGCAGCGTTGAAACCAGGTGGTGTTTATGCCGTTGTCGATCATTCTCGCCGGCATATGGAAGTTGATAACAATGAGAACCGCAGACGTATTGATCCGGTTCTGGCAATTAAGGAAATTCAGGCTGCTGGCTTTGTGTTGGAAGATTACTCAACTCTGCACTTCCGGGCTGATGATGAATTGCGCTATGAAGTTGGAAGAAAAACAGTTACCGGAAATACAGATCGTTGGACACTGAAATTCCGTAAGCCGAAATAGATATTATTTTGTAGTTGCAATATCTAGTACAAGTAATTGTTATTCTTGGCATACCAAAATTGTTTGAATTCAGTAAGTATTGAGTGATAGCTCTCTTTGAGAGCTATCACTTGGGCTTATTGTGCCTTTAGAGTGTTACTGTATAATTCTGCCCCAATAGCCGACATTAAAAGATTGGTCGAAGTGATTAAAGCCTCTAACTATATTTCTGAGAATGTCAAATTTTACCTTGGTTTTTCTGTAATTGTCTGTCTAGGCCTTTATTTGCGGATGGATCAGTTTTTATCTCAAGTGCTTCTTGATGATGAATGGCATGCGATTCATCAGCTTATAAACAAGTCACCATCTGAGATTTTTCTTACATTTGGTCACGCTGATTTTAGTATCCCATTAACTTTATTTTATTGGTTAGAGCTGAAACTGGTCGGACTAAGCGAGTTCGGAATGCGTTGGCCATTAATGCTTGCTGGGATCCTCAGTTTGCTTATCTTTCCTGTCTATATTCGTAAGTATTTTGATGATAAAACCACTCTGGTATTTTCTTTTTTGTTGTCTGTATCACCACTGCTTATTCTGTATAGTAGAACGGCTCGGCCTTACGCACTAACTTTATTGTTATCGATGATATCTCTGGGAGCAATCTATCGCTTTGTAAGAGACGACACAATATCAGTAAAATCTGGGATAATTTTTGTCATTAGTTCAGTACTGTGTGTTTGGCTGCATCTAATTACCCTTCCTTTTATTGTTGCTCCATTTATTATTCTTGGTTTTTCAGCAATAAAGGGTAAACAATGGGTAAAAGTGAAGCACCTTTTTTCTCTTGGTATTATCACGCTTTCAGGGATTCTGCTTTTTATATTGCCCCCATTACTTTCCCATCCAGAGGCTTTGGGGGCAAAGCTTGGACTAAATACGCCAAATTTAGAAACAATTTATGTTGCTAGCTACACATGGTTTGGTGTGGCTGAACCATTAATTTTAGGTTTGTTTCTTCTATTATTTATGCTTGGGGTTGCACGGCTTTGGCATGACTTTCCACAAGTAGTATCGATTGTTTGTGGGTTAGCGTTAGCTGTAATTTCTATTCAGCTTACACAGCCTGATTGGGTGCAATATCCGCAAACATTTGCCAGGTACTTGCTCCCGATTGTTCCTCTCATGTTGCTTTCAGTAGCAATTGGATTTTCTCGTTTCATTGATCTGTTAATGCACCTGGGAGGTGGGTTTGCTAAGCTTGCAACGATACTATCAATAATACTGGGGATTACACTGATAACTGTGTTTTTTCCATTGAGAGAAACGCTGGTATATCCAAATTCGAATGGTTTACACATAGTCTACCAATTAGATTTTCGTGATGTTGAAAATGAAGCTGAACGCTATCAGGAAAAAAACTTTCCGTTGAGTCCTTTCTGGGATCTGTTATCAACATTACCTGCAGGTTCATTAAAAATAGCTACAGGACCATTTTATTTTGAAAGTTATAATTGGGATGCGCCACGCTGGGAACGAATTTCAGGTCAGCGAATTATGCCCGGGTTTCTAAATGGGTTTTGTTCTGGATTGCGTTGGGGAGAGGTGCCACAAAATAGCGGTTTTAAGTTTCAGAATTCAGCATTTATTGGTGATATTGAGGATCTACAGGCAAAAAACTTTGACCTTGTCGTTTTTCAGAAGCCGTTGTCATTTTTATCTGCACTTGGACCAATGCAGCTCGGTGAAGATACAGACACCTGCCCAGGTAGTATCGAGCAAAGGCTGCCTATGCCTGTATATGAAGATAATAGTTTAATTGCGTATCCATTAACAAAAGAAGTGAGAGCAAAAATAGATGCTAAACGGTAAAAGAATTATGGTAGTAATGCCAGCATATCACGCTGCTGAAACAGTTGAAGCAACCTGGCTAGGTCTGCCTCATAAAATAGTAGACAGAGTGTTATTGGTGGATGATGCTAGCAGTGATGAAACTGCTGATGTTGCTAATCGTCTGGGTATTGATGTGCTTTTGCACGATAAAAATCGAGGCTATGGTGCCAACCAAAAAACCTGTTACAGTGCTGCGCTCGATGATGGCGCCGATATTATCGTTATGGTTCATCCAGATTATCAGTATGAACCAAAACTAGTTACAGCAATGGCAGCTATGATTGAATCAGAGGTCTACGATATCGTACTTGGTTCACGTATTGTTGGAGGCGGTGCACTCAAAGGAGGTATGCCGCTATGGAAATATATTGCAAATCGAGGTTTGACAGCTTTTCAAAATTTACTTTTAGGAGCAAAATTTTCTGAATATCATTCAGGTTATCGAGCGTACTCTAGAAATGTTTTGGAAGTTTTGAACTGGAGGCAAAACTCCGATGATTTTATCTTTGATAATCAGTTTCTTGTACAGGGGATAATTGCCAAATTCAGGATGGGTGAAATTTCAGTTCCAACCAAATATTTTGATGAGGCCAGCTCAATTAATTTTAGAAGATCAGTGCGTTACGGGTTTGGTGTTGTGTTCACTTCGTTTTCCGGTTTAATGAAACGTCTGGGCTTAAACACCAGCAAATTATTTGAAGAGTCTAAGCATGATTTTGACTGATCTTATTAACTCGCTAAGAGCTATAACTAAAGGTCAAGAAAAAAAAGTTTGGGAAGTTCAGTTATTACAACATCTGATAACTGGTGGAATTGCTACGCTTGCACACTATCTTGTGATGCTATTCTTTTTGAAACTCCATACACCCCCTCTGGTCGCAACCTCATGTGGATTTGTTGCTGGAGCAACCACCAGGTTTATGTTTTCCTATTACCAT
>CAXMRK010000010.1:0-3069 GCA_964195815.1 uncultured Acidimicrobiia bacterium
AGATGAATTTAATTACTGGCTAGAACAGCAATAATTTTATTGAAGCATAATTAGCTGTATAAAAAAAGCCCCGCATTGCGGGGCTTTTTAATCTCACTGCAGTTATGCTTACCAACCACAAGAACGATCTTTATTTTGTTCATCCAGCCAGACTTTCAATGGCGCAAAATAATCAAGAATTGCAGTCGCATCCATTGTGTCTTTGCCGGTTAAAGCTTCAAGTGCTTCAGGCCATGGGCGTGAAGAACCCATTTCCAGCATAGCTTTTAAGCGCGCACCTGCTTCTGCATTGTTATAAACAGAGCAGCGATGGATAGCGCCCTCATCGCCTGCGATTTCACACAAGGAACGATGGAACTGGAATTGCAAAATGTGCGCCAGGAAATAGCGGGTGTAAGGTGTGTTACCTGGGATGTGATATTTTGCACCCGGATCAAATGCATTTTCAGGACGTTCACCTGGTGCTGCAACACCCTGATATTTTGTCCGCAACTGCCACCAAAGCTCGTTATAACCAGCAAGATCTGCTTTGCCAGCAAATACCTGCCAACGCCATTGATCAACAACCAGGCTAAATGGCAGGAAAGCAATCTTCTCAAGTGCTTTATGCATTAACAATCCGAGATCACCTTCTGCAGGCGGAATGTCATTTAGCAATTCGATCTGTTTCAGATAAGCTGGTGTAATTGACAGCGCAACGGTATCACCAACGGCTTCGTGGAAGCCATCATTGGCAGAATTACGGTAAAGCGTCGGTTGGTCTTTATAGGCGCGCTGGTAGTAATTGTGCCCCAGTTCGTGATGGATAGTATTGAAGTCTTCTGCATCCACCTTGATACACATCTTGATACGGATATCATCTTTGTCATCCAGATCCCATGCAGAGGCATGACAGACTACATCGCGGTCTGCAGGTTTAACGAATAATGAGCGCTCCCAGAAGGTTTCCGGCAATGCTTCAAATCCGAGTGAACTAAAGAAGTTTTCACCCGTTCTAACCATCTTAAGTTCATCGTAATCTTTGGCTTCTAACAAGGCAGTCAGATCAAAACCTTCAGCTGTAGACTCAGGGGCAACTAGATCGTAGATATTTTCCCAGCTCTGGGCCCACATATTACCTAACAGATGCGCCGGAATCGGGCCATCCTGTGGAACAACATCACTACCATAGGCTTCGCCTAGTTTAGCCCTGACATGGCAATGTAGCGCTTCATAGAGCGGACCTACCTGACCCCAGAGACGATCGAGTTCAGTCGCAAACGCATCTGCTTCCATATCGTAACCGGAGCGCCACATTTGACCGAGGTCTGAATAGCCAAGGTCCTGCGCACCTTCATTAGCTAATTCAACTTCACGGGCAAACAATTTACGCATTGGTGGAGAAATTGTGCGCCAGCCTTCCCAAGCTTCACGCAGGTCCTTTTCGTTCCGCGAGGCTCCAATAATCTTTTCAAGAGCACCAAGGTCCTGACACTCTCCTCCTTCCGGACAGTATTTACCCTTACCATACATACCGTTCATTTTGGTTGATACGGCAGCTAACTCAGCATTCTTTGCTGCATCATTAGGTGCTGGTAAAACAATACCCTGACGTAAGCCATCTAATTTACGACGGGTATCATAATCTAACTCAAGCCCATTGAAACGAGCGGCTTCATTTGCCATACGCACGAGTTCACCGGTTAAGTTTTCGCTAGCCCTAGCAGACAAAGCTTCTGAATCCTGGGTAATAAAATTCTGATAGACCCATTCGGCCTGATTGATTTCAATTAATAACTGATCCAATCTTTTTTCTGCATTTTGAATAAAGGTTTTGGCCTCTTCAGCAGTTGGAACAGCAGCATTTACTTCTGTATTCTGCACAACGGTTTTCGCCGCTTCAGCAGTTGAATCGACTTCAGTTTTTGAGCACCCAGGTAGCGCCCATATACACAAGCTCAGCGAGCTTGCGAGCAATAGTTGGTTAATATTTTTCATGAAATTTTCCTATACACTGTCATTGATAGTAATACTTGTGCAGTAAAGCACGGAAAAACAACCTAGTTTAGCAGATTTAGCCCTGTTTTTTCATTCAGCTGACTGCTTGTATTTACTATTCAGTGAAACAACTGAACCCGTTTAATTTTTAGATGACTAAATCAGATGGTAGGGCTATTCTTGTCGAAGCATTACTCATACACAGGTACACAAATGCGTATTTCATTACAATTTCTGATAATTCTACTATTAGTAGTTTCTGGGGCTATTCAAGCACTGGAAGTTCTGCCTGATACAAAGAGCTCAAACAAAACTATAGAGGTGCTACCAGTACCCACTCTGGCAGAATTAATTACTACGGCAGAACTTGTGGCAGTGGCACAATTAAATCACACCCGCTATGAATTTTTACGTGAGTTCCCGAATAAGGGGGTTGCCTGGTTACGCCCATTAATTACTTATAAAA
Organism: uncultured Acidimicrobiia bacterium; assembly: GCA_964195815.1. GTDB lineage: Bacteria > Pseudomonadota > Gammaproteobacteria > Xanthomonadales > SZUA-36 > SZUA-51. Next base: position 2,444 of record CAXMRK010000010.1, read on the forward strand.
GCAATCGTTCCTTAGATGATTTCACTGTCTTTGATGAAGGCGTTAAAGGTGCACATTGCTACTTTCCAGAGACTGCATTATGGCAGGAAGGCAACCGTTATCTGGTCTTTCTCAAGCATCAAGAATTTATTCGCTACCGCGGTCTGTTACCCACCTGTTATCTTCCCATTGCTGTGAACAGTGACAACCAGTATGTATTGCGGATGCCACTTGATACTGTGAGTCTACCCGATGAACTGTTAGCGCAAACTCAGGAGTATCAATTAACAGACAGAGGCTCGCGCATTGACGCTACAGAATTGCTACCTCGCGAAAAACAGGAAATGATCCATAAACTACAATTGAAAGATGAAGGCGACACCCTGGTGTATACCCGAGGGATTCCTATTTCAGCTATACGCAGCTATATTCAAAAGGTTCTGCAACAGGATATTGATTCAGCTCCCGAAGCCCAATAATAATCAATAGCTCCTAATCCGGGCCGAACTAGCCCGCATATTGCACCAATATCCCTGAATATGGCGCCGGGCAGATGCCACTGGGAGCCGGGCTGGACTGAAGACCATAGCCATAGCCATAGCTATGGCCTGAGGGAAGACCAATCCCAGTGGCATATGAACAAGCCA
>CAXMRK010000011.1:0-4078 GCA_964195815.1 uncultured Acidimicrobiia bacterium
CATGTCTGCCTTAAAGCAGAAAAGCTAAAGTTACTGGAAGTGGGTGCTGTTACAGATATCAGTCAGCTGAGTTGTTGCTCTGTAATCTATTGCATGGATGAGTATAGGCAAGCAGTGCAATAAGTTTAGACAATCGGATTACTCGTTTCTGATCTCAGTAACTTATCGATGATCTGACTAAATTGTTTAATTTCATCTGTTGATAAAGTTGACGTCAGTTGTTGTTCGCAGGCTTGAGCTCGGGGAATAACCTCATTCCTCAGATCATTACCCGCAGCAGTAAGGCTTAATTTACGTGCACGGCCATCATGTTCGTGATTTTCTGAAGCAATAAGTTGTCGTTTGATTAAACGCTTCACACTCCGGGAAATATTGACTTTATCCATGGCGGTAAAATGCTGTAAGTCTGTAGCCGTGCTGTGCGGGTATTGACCCAGAATAGCAATTACTCGCCATTCTGAGATACTGATTTGGTGACTATGTCGGTAGCTGTCTGCAATAGCACCTGATACCCGATTGGACAGTAGCGAGAGCCGATAAGGCAGAAACTTCTCAAGATCGAAAGTATCTGGCATAAAATATTCCAAAATCCGTTATTTTTCCAAGAAATCTTCAACTATAGTTACAAACGAAACAATAGATTGAGATACTATACCCTATTGACTTAAAACCTTATTAAAAGGATCGCTTTATGAAACTTGCATCACTCAAACAAGGCGGCCGTGATGGCAGTCTGATTATTGTTTCCCGCGGCCTGGATCGCTTTATTAGTGCTGCTCCAGTTGCAGCTACACTGCAGGCGGCCCTGGATGACTGGGATGATGTAGCGCCACTATTGAATGCGCTTTCTGAGCAGTTGAATGCTGGAAAGATTGAATCCATGCGATTGAATTTCGAGAGTCTGGCAGCACCGTTGCCACGGGCTTATGAGTTTGTTGATGGTAGTGCTTATCTGCCACATGTTGAAAGAGTACGCAAAGCACGCGGCGCAGAGGTACCAGAGTCATTTTATGTTGACCCATTGATGTATCAGGGTACCAGTAGTGGTTTTCTCGGCCCGCGTGATGCAGTGCTGGTTAGCTCTGAAGATTATGGCATCGATTTCGAATCTGAAGTCATTGTTGTAACCGATGATGTGCCTATGGGTGTCAGTGCTGAAGCTGCAGCTAATCATATACAACTGATCGGTCTTATTAACGATGTCAGTCTGCGTAATTTAATTCCGCCTGAGCTTGCTAAGGGTTTTGGCTTTCTCCATTCAAAACCCCGTTCTGCCTTATCACCAGTGCTGGTGACCCCGGATGAGCTGGGCGATGCCTGGAAGGATAGTGTGCTTAATCTGCCATTATTGTCGAATCTAAATGGTCATTTTTTTGGTAATCCGGAAGCGGGTGTCGATATGCAGTTCAACTTTGCCCAGTTGATTGCTCATGCTGCTAAAACTCGTCCTTTATGTGCGGGCGCAATAGTTGGCTCAGGAACTATCGCCAACGAGGACACAGGTCGAGGTGCTTCCTGTTTAGCTGAGAGGCGCATGCTTGAGATTATTGCTGAGGGTAAACCGGAAACACCTTTTATGAGTTTCGGTGATCAGATCCATATTGAGATGCTGGATGCGAATGGGAAATCAATTTTTGGTGATATTAAACAAACGATTGTTGAATATACTGTCGATTAACCAGACTTTGCAGAGTAATAATTAATGGCTGAGATACTTCTTTATGATTACTGGCGCTCATCTGCTGCTTATCGGGTGCGGATTGCCCTTAACTTAAAGGGAATCGAGTATCAGCAGCAATCCATACATTTGGTTCGTGCTGGCGGGGAACAAAAATCAGCGGCTTACCGAGCCATCAATCCGATGGGCCTGGTTCCAAGTTTGCAAGTAGGCGATCTTAACCTGACCCAGTCGCTTGCAATCATTGAATGGTTGGAAGAGAACTACCCGCAACCCGCTTTGTTACCGAATGATGTAGATGATCGGGCCTGGGTTCGTTCTGTGGCACAGACAGTAGCCTGTGATATCCACCCATTGAATAACCTCAGAGTGATGCAATGGTTGAAAAATGATGCACAGATTACAGATGAGGTTTTTACAAACTGGTATCATCACTGGATTAATGAAGGTTTTCAGGCTATTGAAAAACAATTGGTAATGAGTTCAGTGAGTGGTTTGTGCTGTTATGGAGATGAACCTGGATTAGCTGATGCCTGTTTAATTCCTCAGGTTTACAATGCTGAGCGTTTCGCTTGTAATCTTGAGGCATTTCCACGGATCAGGACAATCACTGATTATTGTCGTAAAATTTTAGCCTTCGAAAAGGCATTGCCGGAAAATCAACTAGACGCTATTAGTACTAAGTGAAAATGCAACCCATGAAAAATCTTCTTTTATACTCACTCACATTGTTAATTAGCCTATTTTTTATTAGCGCATGCGCCGGACCCAAACCGCAACCCAGAGCGTTTGGTACTGCTGAAAATATTATTCAGCAAGCGGAAAAAATTGGTGCGGAAGACTACTCTCCAACTGAATTAACGCATGCTAGAGAACGCCTGGCTGCAGCCAAACTTGGGATGGAAAATAGAAAGTATACGGATGTTAACTTCTTAATTGAGCAAGCTGAAATTAATGCTGAACTTGCCATCGCGCGCTCCCAGGTAGCTATCGTCCGCGATCAGGTTAATCAGAAGCGAATAGAAAATCAGAAGCTGCTGGAATCCCTGCAAAAAAGGTATGAGGGAGAATTCACACCATGAAGACTCTCAGTCGATTCATTACAATTGCTCTACTGCTGATGCTGGTCTTTGGCTTGACTGCATGCGCTACAGCACCACAGCAGGATCTGGCATTAGAGCGCCTAAGAAATTCTCTGGAAGAATTAAAGTCTGACGCTGGCTTAGGCAAATTTGCGCCTTTGGCATTGGGTGATGCGGAACGTGCTTTACGCGAAGCCGAGCAGCCTGGACAAAATAAAGCCCGTCATGACCATCTTTTATATATGGCCGATCGGCGTATTCGTATTGCACGTGCGTTAGCTGAACGGGAACAATTACAAGCTGAAGTGCTTAGTCTGGATAATGAACAAAGCAAGATGTTGCTAAAAGCACAGACTTTGGAGGCGGCGAGTGCCCGGCGTGAGGCTGAAAGAACTCGGATTATGAACGTGGCCATGGCCGAAGAATCAGAGTACAACTTACGCCTGGCTAATGAGGCCGAAAAATTGCGTCAGGAATCTGACAAATCTGCAAAAGACGCACTTGCTGAAGCGCAAGCAGCGCGCGGTTTAGCTGATGCGCAGGCAGTTCAGGCTGAATTGGCTCGTCAAGAAGTCAAAATAGCAAGTGATCAAAACAAGACTTTGCAGCGCCAACTGGCGAATATGCAGTTGCGACAAACTGAATCTGGTGTAGTGGTAACACTTGGCGATGTTTTATTTAAATCTGGACAGACCGAGCTGAAGCCTTCCGCGTTAGATAATTTAGCTGAGGTTATTGAGCTTTTGCAGAGCGAACCAGATAAGAAAATCAGGATTGAGGGACATACCGATTCTGTGGGTGCGGCGGCCACCAACCTCAGGTTATCAGAAGAAAGAGCTAACGCTGTGCGCGATACCCTGGTCAATAATGGGGTGTCTGCTGATAGATTAACAACCCTGGGTCTTGGAGAGGTACTTCCCATTGACAGCAATGAAACGGAGCAAGGACGCAGCAACAACCGGCGTGTAGATGTCATTTTACTGGATAAGTAAAATCAGACGGGTATTTTTTTCTGAGTGATCAAGATTAAAATTTCCTCAAATTGTTACTTTTTGCGATCAATTGAGCTTGAAGAATTTTGTAAACTGGAGTAGTGTTATTAGCAGGATATGAACAGCTTCAGTTTCAAAAGGAATCTTTTCAGCGTATGAAATACGCAAAGCATAATCGCGTGGTAAATATCCGCGGTTGTGTGAAAATCCTTACTCATAGCATGCAAAAAACCGCAAATTAATTGGTTGCGGTTTTTTTGTGCCTGAGAAAATTTATTGATAACCCCTTCAGAAGGAGACGAATATGTTTGAACACCGTCAGGAAC
>CAXMRK010000012.1:0-5948 GCA_964195815.1 uncultured Acidimicrobiia bacterium
TGATACTGGCTCCTATTATCTTAATTATTGTGGTTGCAGCCCGCAATTTAATCAAAATTCAAATACTTCAAGAAAAAAATCCATTGCTGGATATTTATAAAAAATATTTACGCAGTCTTATCAATGCGGGCTATGAAATTCATTTGAGCGACAACGCAACGAAAATAGCCACAAAAGTAACCAGAAAGCTCAACGCTGTGACAAATATTGATAAACAACCAGCGATCAAAGCGATCTGGGAAGTGGCCAGTTGTGCTAACTTGCTACTTTATTCAAAGCAGGAAATATTACTTAATGATTTTGAAACTCTAGTTAAGGATGCGTTGTCAAAAATTAAGCAAGCGAGTAACTAGAAGTCCTGATTCCATTGTAACCATTTAATCTTTGATAGTATGATATCAGTATGAAAACAAATAAATTTAAGCTATTGCTTACCAGCACTTTATCAAGTGCCCTGTTGATGGCATGTGTCACAATTCCTGAGCCATTACAGGGAGATTACACTGCAACAGAGCCACAGCAGGCTGTCAGTCTCAATCAGAACCAGAAGATTCGCTGGGGCGGCGTAGTGATCGCCGTTAAACCAGAGGCTAGTTCTACCTGCCTGGAAATATTGGGGAAACCCTTGAGCAGCCAACAGAGACCCTTCAACCAGGATGGTACTATTGGTCGTTTTATCGCCTGTAAAAATCAATTCCTGGATCCTGCGGTAATATCTGAAGGCAGAGAAGTCACCATAACCGGAACCATCCGACAGATCGAAGAGCGCGAAATTGGCGAGTATGTTTATGCTTACCCAATAATTGATGCAAGCAATATCTATTTATGGCCTAAGCGACAGGAAAGGGTTAATTATGTAACAGGCGGGGTATATTTCTGGCCATATTATCAGCCCTATTACAATTCCCCGCGAGTCTATAAACGCCCAAGACAGGCACGACCACCAAAACAATGATGATTTATAAGGCATGAATCAGCTAGGAAAACTCTTTCTGAAGGGTTTGATTGTAGTCCTGCCTATCCTATTAACGGTCTCCTTAATCTGGTGGCTGGTCCTTACAGCCGAGAACAAACTGGGTAGCTTCCTCTTCAGAGCGTTGCCACAAGGTTGGTATATACCGGGTATGGGCGTTGTTGTTGCCATCTTGTTTACAATCCTTATTGGATTGCTCTCGCACTGGCTATTTTTTCAAAAAGTTCTCGGTTTAGGGGATCGTTTAATTAACAGAGTTCCTTTGGTCAAGTCAATTTATTCGGCTATACGAGATTTTGCTTCATATTTTAATCCTGGTGGCGAACATAAACTTGGACGGGTAGTAGCAGTTAAGCTTCCGGGGCAAGAATTTCAGTTAATCGGTTTTGTTACCCAGGAAACATTAGTTTATCCGCAGCTTGGCAAGTTATCGCCCCCAGAAAAAGAAAAAATGATCGCTGTTTATCTGCCGATGAGTTACCAGATAGGTGGTTACACTCTGTATCTCCCAGAGTCAGCCATCACCCCGCTTGAGCTGTCAATAGAACAGGCATTAAAGCTGACGTTGACAGGTGGTGCCGGGATTTCATCAGTTGAAAAATAAGCATAAGTATCCAAACCATTCTGTTGCAACTACACACAATCAGTTTCAGCGGTTATAATCGCAGGCTGTTTGATCCTGTAATTACTAAAAATGAGTCTCATCCAATGAAAAATAGTCTGAAAACTCTGCTTAGCCATGTTTTTCTAAGCCTATTCGTACTAAGTTTGGCAACAACTGCTTCTGCTGTGGATAATACCAGTGGAAAAATTAAGGCCACTACCTGTACTGGCTGTCACGGCATCTCAAATTACAACAATGTTTACCCAGTCTACAAAGTCCCAAAGATTGCCGGACAAAACCAGCAATATCTGGTGTCTGCTTTGATGGCTTATAAAAATGGTGACAGAGCTCACCCAACGATGCAGGCGCAAGCTGCCAGCTTGAGCAATCAGGATATTGCAGAAATTGCTGCCTGGTTTGCAAGTTTAAAATAATGCACCATTTAACCCATTTAAAGAACACAGCGAGCATTCATAATGAACACTAAACTGATCCTGATATCCGCATTTAGCCTGCTGGCTATTAGTTCTATTAATACAGCCTATGCAGGCGGTGATATTGAAGCCGGTAAAGAAAAAGCAGTCCTCTGTGCGGCTTGTCATGGTATAGATGGCAACGGCACAGATCCTAGCTACCCCAAACTTGCAGGGCAACATCAAAGCTACTTGTCAAAAGCGCTGCAAGATTACAAATCGGGTGACCGCAAGAACCCGATCATGGCTGGCATGGTCGCTGCTATTAACGCTGCAGATATAGAAAACTTGGCCGCTTATTATGCTTCACTGGATGGACTTCAAGACCTTAGCTCATTTAAACAGTAAGCATTAATACAGTATAGAAAAACGGGGCCTAAGCCCCGTTTTTTATGTCTGTCACAAATAAATATCAGGCAGATTAATAGTAAGGATTCTCACCCGAAGAATGGTCAGTAGCATCAACCACAGCTGTCACTTGTGGCAGTTTTTCAATCAGAGTTTTCTCTATCCCGTTTTGCAAAGTCACACTGACCATTCCGCAACCATGGCAACCGCCACCAAAACGCAATGAAACCACACCTTCATCACTGACATTAACAAGATCAACATGGCCACGATGGGAAGCCAATGATGGGTTAATTTCAGTAGTGATCAACCAGTCTACCTGTTCTGTCAACGAAGCCCCATCTGCCGGTGCTGAACCTTTAATGTTAGGCGCACGAATATTTAATCGGCCTCCCGTTTGTTCAGTTTGGTAATCGATCTCTGCATTTCCCAACCAAGCTACAGATGCAGCTTCGATAAAAAGATTAATCTCATTCAAAGACATGATTTCATCATCGCTCTTACTTTCATCAACAGTACAGAAAATAAGCTCGCAACTCGCTGTTGGTGTACCGGGGGTTGTCACTCTGAGGCGCAAACCCAGGCCGGGCTCATCTTGTTTTGCAACCAGATCATTTAGAAACAAAATGGCACTTGGGGTAATTTCAATCTGCATATATTTTTCCTAAAGTCATTTACAATCAGCAAGACTCGCTGAGTTGTTCATACATCCATGGCAATGATTTATCCAGTCGGTGATCAATTCCTGAGTGCGTGCCATCGAACTCTTCATATTGATGACTGATATCCAGATCCAGCAAGCGTTGATGGAATCGACGATTACCTAAATGAATATGGTATTGATCCCGATATCCTACATCCAGGTATAAACCTTTTAAAGCCTTTAACGACTGTAATCTGGAATCTGGCATTTCTACTGGATCGAAACGTAACCACCTAGACCATAAATCAGGGTCAAGCTTGCAAGTTTCAAGGTCAAAAGGGAGCCGGAATGGAAGATTATTAGTTGTGAGTTCAGGATCAACCGGGTCATAGGTAGCAGCCATACATAATATCATCATGGTGTGAAACTCATCACCACCAGGTTGCTTGCTGTTCCAAAAATCAGTCATAAAGCGTGGGATATTATATTTCTTTCGAGCTAAAACCTTACATACAGTAGGGAAATCCGAGCGATAAACAAGATCAAAAAACATATCCCCAGAATGGCAGGCAGCTGCACCCCAAATCTCAGGATGTCTGATGGATTGCATTAAGGCGCCATAAGCACCGGAAGATTTACCAAATATCGCCCTACCCGCCGCATCGCTGCGAACTGAAAAACGCGATTCCACTAATGGCATTAATTCAGTCAGTAAGTAATCTTCATACTGACCGACACCTGTGGAATTTAAATATTGATTGCCACCTAATGAGGTGTAGCAATCCGGGAACACCGTAACTATTGGCCCCATTTGTTCTGTAGCTATAAGACGATCCAGTCGTTGCGGAATATTCTCCCCATGATTTCTCCAGCCAACATGCCCTGGGCCAGAATTAGTGTACGCGGCAAGATCCCAATAAACCGGATAATATTCGTCCTCAGTGTATCCTGGTGGTAAATACACAAACAGATCACGCTGCAGCGGGTCATCCCAGGGATTATCGAGTAATACAGTAGAAGTGTGTTGAATGCATTTTATCTGACCTTTCGGCCAATCAGGATGAGCTCGAATTTTCACCATGCACTCCTCAGAGGTTCAGAGAATCTTGGATATGTAAGAGTATTTGTTGTCGCAATTCGGGGCGCTCCAACGCATAGTCTACAGTTGCTTTAATAAAGCCTGCCTTTGAACCACAGTCGTAACGTCTACCGGTAAATTGACAATAATCTATGGACTGCTGTTGCAATAACAGCGCTAACCCATCAGTCAACTGTATTTCACCGCTTGATTCTAATGCCACTTCATCAAGCAATGGAAATATCTCAGGGGTGAGTACATAACGCCCAACAACACCTAAATTAGAGGGTGCGTCTGCAGGAAGTGGTTTTTCAACAATTGAAATAATCTTCTGATCTGCTGTTGATGGCTCAATGACGCCATATTGGCTACACTCATTCGCTGTAATCTCTTGCACAGCAATCGTACTATTCCCGGATACAGCATATTGTTCAATTAACTGCCGCAGGCAACCTGGACCATCTGCTTTAATTAAATCATCAGCCAGTAGGACTGCAAAAGGTTCATCGCCAATCAAACCACGCGCACAATTAACCGCATGACCCAACCCAAGCGCTTCAAGCTGAGTTACTTCAGCACGAATGACATTTTCTGGAATGATATCTGTAATACACTCCAGTAGCACATTTTTACCACTATTGGCCAACTTGGTTTCTAGCTCAAAAGCGCGATCAAAATGATCAGAAATTGCATGTTTTTTACGACTTGTAACAAAGATTAGTGTTTCTATGCCGGCAGCAATTGCTTCTTCAACTGCATATTGAATCAGTGGCTTATCCACAATTGGCAGCATTTCTTTAGGGATGGATTTTGTTGCGGGTAAAAACCGTGTACCCAGTCCTGCAACCGGGAATATCGCCTTACGTACAGGCTTCATTTATGCGCCTTCTTCGACCTGTTAATTGAAACTACTTTTTCAGACATTGGGGCAGAAGCCCGATCCAATTCAGGAACCAGTTCAACCAGAGTGTTATACAGGCTTTGGGTATCATATCTTTTAACGGCTTTTTCTGATTCACGCATTATATTTTGTAATGCGGGCCAGGCTGTTTTTCTATGCCGTGCAAGATATATCTTTTCATGGCTGGTTTTTTTATAGGGTTCATGTTCGTGAAATAGCTCTTCGAACAGTTTTTCGCCAGGACGCAATCCAGTATATATAATATGAATATCCCGACCCGGCTCTTTTCCAGCCAGTCGAATAAGTTGCTCTGCAAGATAGGTGATCTTAACTGGCTCACCCATATCAAGCACATAAATTTCACTACCCTGCCCGAGCACTGCTGTCTGCATAATGAGCTGGGAAGCTTCGGAGATAGTCATAAAATAGCGCGAAATTTCCGGGTGGGTTACTGTAACCGGGCCACCTTTTCGAATTTGCTCCTTAAATAACGGCACAACACTGCCATTGGAGTTCAGGACATTGCCAAAACGAACCGTGATAAAACGGGTTTCAGAATGGGCATCCATGTTCTGACAATAAATTTCTGCAACCCGCTTGGTTGCACCCATAATATTGCTAGGGTTGACTGCTTTATCTGTTGAAATCAACACAAACGTACCTACACCATGACGATCGGCAGCCTGCGACATTCTCAATGTACCCAGCACATTGTTGCGATAAGCTTCGCGAATTTGATTCTGTAAAATGGGTAGATGCTTATACGCTGCTGCGTGGAAAATCATGTCTGGGCGATATTCTGAAACCACTTTTTCAGCCGTAGCTGGATCACATACATCACCGAGTACACAAGCATAAACCAGGTCTTTATAATCATTTCCAAGTTCGTTATCAATCTGGTATAAATTAAACTCACTATGATCTACAA
>CAXMRK010000013.1:0-2549 GCA_964195815.1 uncultured Acidimicrobiia bacterium
ATAATTACCCTCTCGCCATCGAGTTTACTCTGACCATAAACACTGACCGGCAAGGCAATATCTGTCTCCTTCCATGGCTTTGTGCTGTTGCCATCAAAAACATAATCTGTTGAGTAATGAAATAATAGCGCATCATTTGCAACAGCCCATTCAGCCATTATTTGTGGGACTTGTACATTAATAGTATTAGCTGGTTCTGGCTGACTCTCAGCCGCATCAACTGCAGTCCAGGCAGCAGTATTGACAATCACATCTGGTTGTAACTTATCCAGGATCCTCAATAATGCGCCTCGATCAGTTAAATCCAGAGCAAATATCTGGTGCTCATCCTGTGGGATTTTGTAATCCGTTGCATAAAGACGCCCCAGAGGTGATAGCTGATTACGCAGCTCCTGGCCTAACTGACCACAACAGCCTGTCAATAATATTCTCATGTGGAAATCTCCGGTAATCTTTGCCGTGGCAGTTCTGAAATTCTGGGCGCTGCCGCATCTTTCTCAGAAATTGCCACAGGTTTAAGTGGCCAGTCAATAGCAATATCTGGATCATTCCAGACTATTGCAGCATCAGCTTCCTGATTATATTCATTGCTGCAGGCGTATGCTAATAAGGCTGTTTCTGACAGGGTAATAAAACCGTGCGCAAAGCCTTCAGGTATATACAATTGACGATGATTTTTATCTGATAACTCAACCCCAACCCAGTTGAGATAATTCGGAGAATCACGTCGGATATCAACTGCTACATCAAATACACTACCTTGAATGACCTGTACCAATTTAGCCTGCGGTTGGGGCCATTGATAATGCAAACCACGCAACACACCTGCAGTTGAAGATGAGAGATTTGTCTGCCTAAAATTAAGCTCAATACCATTTTCACGATACTTGCTGCGCTGCCAGGTTTCCATAAAATAGCCACGCGAATCTGTAAAAACTCGTGGCTTAATGATCAACACCCCATCAAGTGAGGATTGAGTCACTTTCATCGTGGAATTTCCTGTTTGGCAACCGCCAGCAGATACTCACCATAACCACTTTTGCACAGAGGCTCTGCCAACGACATCAGCTGAGACTGACTAATCCAGCCATTGTTAAATGCAATCTCTTCAGGACAGGCGATTCTCAAACCCTGCCGCGTTTCTATTGTTTCGATAAAACTGGAGGCTTGTTGCAGGGATTCATGAGTTCCTGTATCCAACCAGGCAATTCCACGTCCAAGTCTCTCAACCGCCAGGTCACCCGCTTCAAGATAGCAACGGTTCAGATCAGTAATTTCAAGCTCGCCACGGCTGGATGGCTGTAAACTATCAGCAAAATCACAGGCACGGTGATCATAGAAATACAGTCCAGTAACCGCATAATTTGATTTCGGCTTTTCTGGCTTTTCGGCAATACTCAGAACTTTGCCTTCAGAATCAAAATCTACTACCCCATAGCGCTCAGGATCATGCACCCAATAGCCAAAAACTGTGGCTCCGGATTGATTAGAATTAACCAGAGATAAGCGCTCGTGTAGACCGCCTCCATAGAAAATATTATCACCAAGAATGAGGCAGGATGGCCGCCCATTAATAAACTCACGGCCTATCTGGAATGCTTGCGCCAGTCCATCAGGCTTCTCCTGAACGGCATACTGTAACTGTAAACCCCACTGTGACCCATCGCCGAGTAACTGTTTAAACATCGCTTGTTCATGTGGCGTAGTTATCAGTAGTATTTCCTTTATTCCCGACATCATCAAGGTAGTTAAAGGATAATAAATCATAGGTTTATCGTACACCGGCAACAATTGTTTGCTGATAACTTGAGTTAAGGGATATAGTCTGGTGCCGCTCCCGCCCGCAAGGATAATCCCACAACGTGAATTAACTTGACTCATTCAAAACCACCTTAGTTGAATTCGCTGATTGTTCCAGACCCAGGCGTTCGCCACGGTAACTACCGTCCTGTACTCTGGCAACCCAATCAGCATTTGCAAGATACCAGTTAACAGTATTTCTTAAGCCCTCTGAAAAATCAGTCTGAGCTGACCAGCCCAGTTGATCCTTTAGTTTACTGGCATTGATTGCGTAGCGACGATCGTGTCCAGGTCGATCAGCAACAAATCGAATTTGCTGAGCATATGAACTCCCATTAGCTGAAGGCTGTAACTCATCCAGAAGGTCACATAAGGTGTGAACAACTTCAAGATTTGTTTTTTCAGCATTCCCACCGATGTTATAAGTTTCACCTGGCGCCCCACGCCACAAAATTGTCTCAAGTGCGGCGCAATGATCACCGACATATAGCCAGTCACGAATTTGCTGACCATCTCCATAAATCGGCAAATTATTACCTGCAAGGGCATTGTGAATGATCAGCGGAATTAACTTTTCTGGAAACTGGAAAGGACCATAGTTGTTAGAGCAATTTGAGGTCAGTACCGGTAGACCATAGGTATGATAAAAAGCCCGTACTAAATGGTCCGAGGCAGCTTTTGAAGCGGCGTAGGGTGAGTTCGGAGCATAAGCTGTGGTTTCACTGAATGCACCTTCCACACCTAAACTG
>CAXMRK010000014.1:0-3369 GCA_964195815.1 uncultured Acidimicrobiia bacterium
CTAGAAGCTGTGGGTTTTGGATTAAATCATAGGTAGAGTATCTGCCATCATGTTGACCAAATCCATTGTAAAAATATTCCAACAAACCGCTGACATTGTGTTGCCCCCACATCCAGGACCAGGAAATACCAGACACGAATGATAGTGCCGATTCAGTGTTGCTATCAGTCCAGATTAGATCGCTACGCCAAACCGCCCCACCTATATTGACAATGCCGCCCAGCCCCAACAACGTTTCTCCATAATGATCTGCTATAAGTAAGTCATACTCATTCATGCCGAGAAAACCATGGAACTTTAAGGCCTGCGATGACTGATTTCTATCTCGCTGGTGAGAAATTGGATCACGCCGAACCACAGCCACCATTTGCAGATCGTTACCTTGATCGAAAAGGTACTGCCCATAGAGCATGTCATCGCCGGGTTTGTACTCTTTATCAACAATGGCGGGGTCAAATGGATTAAATATATCCATTGGCGTAAAAACCATGCCATTACCCCAACTAATTGCCTGACGGCCAAAACGCCAGACAAAATGTTCACCGGTGTAGCCAACGCTCAGACGGTCCAGACGCTGCACCGCCACGCGCTTGCCCTCATCCTCAATGGTATGAGTAAGATCCCACCAGCGGCGCTCATCATCAATAAACCGATCAGAAAATATAACGCTTGCAGGCATACCGCGACTTAATTCAAGCGTGTCGGCATATAGGGCTATAAATTGATAATCCGCTTTGAAATCCCAGTGCTGCCCGACACTGGAAAACTTCAGCCGCAGATCAAGATTGTTATCCAGGGAACTGGCACCCAATACATCATGAAAGATGCTGCTGCGAGGATAGCCGATGTAGTTGAATTGATACTTGGCGTGGCCGTTGAATTGCCAGTTAAAGCCGCTGGAGACACCAGCCTGAGTTTGCGCAGGAATTTCAGCAAATGGGAATGCCATCAAACAATACAGTATTACAACTGCCAGGTGGCGGGGTTTCATGCACGCTGCACCTGTAATTGATCGCTAATAACTTTGCCATCCTGCATCTTGATGAGACGCTCCGCGTATTCCATTACCCGGCGGTCATGGGTTGCAATCAGGAAAGTCACATGGTGATTTTCATTTAATTCTAGAAACAAATCCATCAAATGGGCCGCAGTTTCAGAGTCGAGGTTGGCAGTGGGTTCGTCTGCCAACACCAGCTTCGGTTGACTGACAATCGCCCTGGCCACGGCAACTCGCTGCTGCTGACCGCCAGATAATTCCGCTGGTCGTCTGTTTTCCATGCCTTCAAGCCCAACCTCCTTGAGAATGGCCAGCGATTTTGTGCGCCGTTCCCCGGCGCTCATACCCTGAACCTGCATGACGAACTCAACATTTTCCCTGGCGCTTAAAACCGGAATCAAATTATAAGCCTGGAACACAAAGCCAATATTATGCAAACGCAAATCTGCCAAAGGTCCTTTACCCAATTGATCTACGCGTTTACCACCGATATCAATCTCGCCACTATCCAGTTTGTCGAGTCCACCAATCACATTCAGCAGGGTCGTTTTACCGGAGCCGGAAGGGCCGGACAAACAAATAAACGAACTCTCTTCAATATCGAGCGTGACATGATCCAGGGCCTTGATAACAACATCACCCTGTTGGTAGTTTTTGCATAAATCGATACACTTTATTGCGGTCATTTAAGGAACCTCAAATTATTCTCTCTCATATCCTGGCAATCGCTTCAACCGGCCGGTAACGGGAGGCTCGCCAGGCAGGCAGCAAACTGGTTAGCAGACCCAACACGATAACCACCACGTTAGCTGTAAGTAGATCGCCTAATTTTAGAGCCGGGTATAACATACTGCCAACACCCATCATTTCCATGCCTTTAGCAACTACAGAAACATCGATGCCATCTTTTAACGGCACGATGGTTGCAATGGCAAGCAGATTGCCCAGCAGCAAACCCAGCAGAAGCAGCAACAGCGATTCCACCAGAATTAAATACAGTATGGAAGCCGGACGCATTCCCAAAGCCTGGATTAAGCCAATTTCTCTGACCCGCTCAAACACCGCCATCATTAAAGTGTTGGCAAGCCCAAAGCTCAGCGCCAGGAAAATCACTATCACCCAGACTAGTACAAAGCCATCCATCATCCCCAGCATCACACTGAGATAGCTGTTGAGCTCCATCCATGTCAGTACTTCAGCATCTGCAGGCGCTGCCGCAGTGATGAGTTTTTGTAGCGCACCCAGATCACGGTAGTCGTGCCCGTTGATCGCAATCTCGGATACCTGGTTATCTATTTTCAGCAATGATTGAATGGTCTCGCGACCGGCATAAATATATTGCTCTTCCTGGCTTTCAAGACTGGCCTTAAAAACACCGACAATACGAAAACCGCGATCAGCGATATTATTTTCAGGATCCTGGCTCATTACCGCCACCCGCTTATCCAGACGAGTTTCCAGACGCTGCATTAGCTTACGCCCGACAACCAGGCCCCGGTCATCTACAGACTCCAGAAAACGACCCTCGACAATATCTTCCAGGTCAAATGCCAGACCAAGCTCAGCAGCCGGATCGATACCCATCAGTATTACGCCGCGGCTATCCCTTTCGCTGGAAATCATTGCCGGTACCCGAACTCTGCTGCTCCAACCGGTTACCAGTGGATTTTCCAGTGCCGTCAACAACTTTTCTGCTGGTGGATTCAAACTGTTTTCAATACCGGGATCATCGCGGTAATCTGGATGGTGTATCTGCACCATGCCCGGCAGGGAATTGATCCCGTCTTTCAGCATCTGGTCCACCATACCGCGCATCAGGGCTGTCATAAAAATCATGGCCCAGACGCCGATAACAATTGCCGCCAGCATAATCAGGGTGCGACGATGATTGCGCCATAAATTGCGCCAGGCAAGACGAATCATTGCAGTAACAGGCAAACCAGTTGAAATTGACATCAAACCGCCCTCATCGCTTCCACCGGCTGTAATCGAAACAGTCTCAGCGATGGATATATTGAGGCTAAAATACAGAATAGAAAAACCAGTGCGGGACCTAGCAGCATGGATAGGAAAGTAACGCTGGGGTATATAACACCCGGCAAATTAAATTTCTCTGCCATTTGATCCATGCCCGGGTAGGAAAATCCAGTGATGCTCAGCCAGGTGGCAAGCATCCAGCCCATAGCTAGTCCGATAATTAAGCCGAGTATCGCCATTAACACAGCTTCCAGCATGACCAGAGAAGCCAGCTTGCCTGGTTTGACCCCCAGGGCTGTAATAACACCGAACTCGCGAGTACGCTCAAGCACTGACATTAATTGTGTATTGAGAACACTGAAAGCCACCAGAATAATTAGAATCCCGTACATAAA
>CAXMRK010000015.1:0-2972 GCA_964195815.1 uncultured Acidimicrobiia bacterium
GATCTCCGGCAATGCCAACCAGGTACAAAAACTGATCACGACCGCGCCCAGCGCAGATATAGCAATCACCCGCATGAAATCGTCCAAAGACGCCTCACCGTTTACATAGGCTGATTGAAACTCAGTCAGCTCGGGACCCGCAAAGCTGCTGATACCTAAGCCAATCAACATCATTACGACACCGAGTAAAATCAATTGATTTCTAACTTCAAGTTTATTCCAGGCAGCGAACAGATTAATTTGTGTATTGCCCCGATAAAAACCAGCCCGTATACCCAGCAATACCCCGGCAGCAAAAACCGGGCTGAGAATAGTAATCACTATGCCCAATACAGGAATTGCCGCTGAAGTCCAAATCAACACCAACAATAAAATTGCAAACATAAGAGGTCGGCTCTGTGCCCGAAAATATTGCCAGGCTTCATCCAGCCACAGCTTACCCATTTTAGTAGGTACAACAGAGTACTCCTGTCCCGGTTGTTTTTGTTTATTGTTGGTATTATTCATGCGCTAACAGTTTTCCCATTGGCCGCAAACGACAGAGCATCTTCACTCCAGGGGGCCGCATTAGTCAATGCTTCGGCGAGTTGCTTTGGAGAGTCAATAACGGACCACATTTGTAGATGTTGTTCTGCCATAAAGCCCTCTGTCACTGCCTGCTCTAGAAATTCAATTAAACGAGCATAATACTGATTTGTATTAACTAAAATTACCGGACCTAAATACTGGCCAAGTCGCTTCAGGGTCAACGCTTCAAACAGCTCTTCAAATGTGCCCGAACCACCTGGCAAGGCTACCACCGCATCACCTCGCTCTAGCATCTGCTGTTTACGGACACGCATATCTGTAACAACCTGTTTCTCAGTTAACTCGGTATGCGCTTGTTCAAGACCGTCAAGAAAACCAGGAATAACACCATACACACGCCCGCCCTTTTGTAAGGCTGCATCCGCTAGCTTACCCATTAGCCCAATACCGCCACCGCCATAAACAATATCGCAGCCCATATCAGCAATTATGTGACCCAGTTCGGTGGCAGCATGGTTATAGACAGGCTCCAAAACACTGGAGGCGGAAGCATAAACAGTAATGCAGTTAATCGTTCTCATAGGTATACAGACCAAAATTTCGCTAATAATCGACTAGTATATAATCAATATCCCAAATGACTGTGATAAAGTGATGAAACTTTATTACAAATACTACTGACACTGGTCCTCTTAGCCCGCTGAAACGGGTCGAATCTAATAATTATTATGCAAAAATCCCGGTTTGATCTCGATAATATGCCCTTAACCTGGCTGATCCTTGGCGCTAATGTCATTATTTTTCTACTCCAGCAAAACAGTGGATCACAGTATCAATTAATGATCCATATGGCGCAGTGGTCAGCCGGTGCACCAGAGGCTTACTACCCTGCTGGCGGAGGCAACTACCCACACTTTCAAATTTGGCAATTATTAACTGCTGGTTTTTTACACGCGTCTCCAACTCATTTGTTCTTTAATATGTTCGCCCTGTATATGTTCGGACTACCTTTGGAACACTATTGGGGTAGATCACGTTTTGCTACTTATTATTTTACTTGTCTGCTTGGGGCTAGTCTGATTCAGCTCATGGTAACCTGGGGTAGTACCCCGCCAATGCCTACAATAGGTGCATCTGGCGCGGTATTCGGACTGTTGCTGGCATATGGTGCTATGTGGCCAAAGAACCGCATCATGTTGCTGTTCCCACCTATTCCGATGCAAGCGCGTTGGTTTGTCATTCTATATGGCGTATTAGAGTTATACCTTGGAGTCACTTCATCAGGTTCAAAAATCGCTCATTTTGCACATCTTGGCGGCATGCTGTTTGGCGTGATACTACTTTGGAAATGGGGCTGGCGGCCATTTCGTAAATAATCTATGGCCACTAGATTTAAAGCGAAGAACAGTCTTCGCAAGCTACTCTTTATCGTGGTTCTAGCCTGGGCTGGTTGGCAATATTCCCAGCCGCAGAGGGCCATTCAGCCTCCTCAAACTCAGTCCTCAGCATCCGATAATCAGGCCTTACTGCAGGCTATTGAGCAACAGCGCTCCAATGTCTGGGTCATTGCTGAAGGCCGGGTTAAACGGATACTCAGTGATGACAATAATGGCAGCCGTCATCAGCGCTTTATTTTATTGCTTGGCCCAGGCCTGACCGTACTGATTGCACACAATATTGATCTTGCCCCTCGGGTCCCTCTGCAAAATGGAGACAACATCCGTTTACGAGGCGAGTATGAATGGAACCCAAAAGGAGGCGTTATCCACTGGACCCATCATGATCCAGGTGGCAGAAAAAAGGGCGGGTGGATCGAATACCAAAACCAGCTCTATCAGTAATCAAGGCATCAATCTGGCGGCAGTATCCTGACGATAAAACTTTGATAGCTGCTGATATAAAGCCAGGTTTTGCGCCTTAAACCATAACGGTCTTTCAAAAAAATGTTCGCTAATCACAGCAAAAAACTCGGCAGGGTTGGTGGCTGCATATGGATCTATCCAGCCTTTTTTGCCTTTTCTTAGTTGTCGCTTTAATTTTTCATAAGCCGCACTTAGAGTGTCTGCCCACAGCTGAGGCGTCATTGAGCCATGCAAGGGCGGCATCCCATTGGCATTAGCACCATTGAGCATATCCAGCTTATGGGCAAATTCATGCAACACCACATTTGAGCCTTCCCCATGAATATGGGCGCCAGGTTGTGCATCTTCCCAGGAGAGGATTAATGGGCCTCTGCCCCAGGCTTCACCGCCTAACTTATGACTTGCAGTATGCACCAGGCCAGATTCATCCACAGTTTTATGGCCAGTTATAAAAGCTGCTGGATAAACAATAACTTCATGCCAGCCATCGAAGTAATCAAGATTGAGATTTAAAATAAGTAAACAAGCCTGGGCAGCGATATGTAAGCGCATAGGGCGGTCTAACTCCAGCCCACCTGCAGA
>CAXMRK010000016.1:0-2944 GCA_964195815.1 uncultured Acidimicrobiia bacterium
AATCTGTGAAGCCGGATCTGCGCCAATTAAAACCACAGCCAATGAAGGAGCCGATTTTCCTGATTGCAAATGCTTGTCTACACAGACCTTTACAGTATCTATCAGAGCTTCACTAACTTTTTTACCATCCAGAATTTTAGCCGTCATATGGACCCTTCATATATCAGAAATTATCTTGCCTAATCTCCCATTTTAACGCATCAGCCAAAGTGTCGGGAACAATATCGCAGTGTCTTTTGGACGGATGGTTTTTTTGTGACACCTAATCTATGATGTTGGTGATAAGAAAAGTATACAAAACATCAATAAACCGACTCAACCTTAGTTAATTTTAAGGGGATTGATTTGAATATTTACGAATATAACTTAATAAACCTGCAAGGTGCCAGCATGCCCTTGGCCGCTATCAGGGGCAACCTATTCTTGTTGTAAATACTGCTACACGTTCACGCTATGCCACTCAATTTGGGCAAATAGAACAAATCTGGCAGGATTACCATAATTCTGGCCTCGTAGTTTTATCCGTACCCTCAAATGATTTCGCTGAGCGAGAACCAGGTGATGATGAAGTGATTGAAAGTTACCTCAACAGTCAATACAACATTCATTTTCTTGTATCCCGTAAGGAGCAGGTTAGCAGTTCTGAAGCGCATCCACTATTTCGCCGTATGGGCGAAGAATTAGGAAACGAATACAGGCCACGCTGGAATTTCTTTAAAATGCTATTCGATTCTCACGGAGAATTTGTTAATCAATGGCCAGCGGCAGTAGATCCAACTGATCAGGGAATCGCCCATTCAATAGAACAAAACCTGCACAGCTGGGTATTTTAAGAGCCTATTGAAAAGGAGCAATCCGGGCATTAACCTGTCTAGCAATATTCGCGACAGCGGCAATCTGGAGTTGCATTTAAGCGGGTTTCTCTGAATCTGCCAGCAAGCGCATCGTAGCTCAACAGCCTTCCTGCAAGCGGCTCACCAATACCTAAGAGCAGCTTGATACCTTCGGTTGCCTGTAGCGTTCCAATAACGCCTGGTAGAACCCCTAGAACACCAACATCGCTACAGCTCGGGGGGCTATTTTCTGCTGCATCCTCAAACAAACAGCGGTAACAAGCCGATAGAGCACCATCTTTAAAACGATAATTAAATACTGAAACCTGTCCATGAAACCGGTAAATTGCACCATAAACAAACGCTATACCCAGTCGTAAGCAAGCATCATTCAGGCAGTAGCGGGTTTTCAGGTTATCCGAGCCATCGATAACCAGGTCATATCCCGAAAGCAGCTCATCAACATTAGTGGCGTCCAGGCGCTGTGTGTGTGTTATGACATTAATATCGGGATTAATCCCTTTTAATCTGAAACGAGCAGATTCTGTTTTGTTTATACCCACAGAAATGTCATCATGCAAAATTTGACGCTGTAAATTGGAACGCTCAACTACATCGTTATCAACAATACCAAGCGTGCCAACTCCTGCAGCTGCCAGATATAGAGCCACTGGTGATCCCAAACCGCCAGCACCCAAAATTAATACTTTTGATTGTAATAAAGCAGCCTGTCCTTGTTCGCCAATTTCAGGTATCAACAGGTGCCGAGAATAGCGAACTCTTGCATCATCACCAAGATATGTGGGAGTGTTCCATGGTAGGCCTGCTGTTTTCCAGGCACTGAAACCACCATCAATGTTATACACATTTTTGTAGCCCATGCGGAGTAGATCGTCAGCAGCAAACAATGAACAAGTGCCGCTATCGCAAAGCGTAATAAGGATCTGGTCAGGATCGGGGCATTTTGATTCAACCAGGACTTCAAGAAAATCTCGGGATAAGCTGAGCGCGCCAACAGGACTGCCCTGCTCGGTTATTCTTGGCTCTCTCACATCCAGCAGCGAGGCTCCAGTTTGCATTTTTCTAAACGCCTGATCAACTGTTAAATGTGGTATTTCAGCACTTAGTTTATCCAGGCGATCTTGTTTGAGGCTCATCGATTTACCTTACGAATCCGTTTGCCAACTTTAGCTTTTTTTTGTTTTTTTGTAGGCCCCTTGCCTTCGTCCTTAATCTGCTTATTTTTAAATGGGTTATCACCTTCACGAAAACCTATCCAGATTGGTGTTCCACGAATCTTAAAGGCTGCGCGGATTTTATTGGTCATATAACGGCGGTAATCTGTTGAGATCGTGTCAACTCTGCGCCCGTGAATAATAATTCGTGGCGGAAATTTTCCACCACTATGGGCAAAACGTAACTTAGCGGTACGCCCATGTTTCATTGCTGGCTGATGCGCTTCCCAGGCTGAACGAACTACTTCAGTTAGCCGCGTTGTCGACATATCTAAGGCGGCAGATCGCCAGGATTCATTAATCGCGTTCATCAATTCGCGCAAGCCACTACCATGTAATGCAGAAATCGTAATCCGACGAGCAAATTCCGCATAGGTCAGTTTACGATCCAGTTCTGATTTTAATCTAAGCCGCTGCTCAGCATCAATACTGTCCCATTTATTGATTGCAACAACCAGCCCGCGACCGTGATTTAACACATGCCCAAGCAAGGTCGCATCCTGATCAGTCATGCCATCAACTGCATCCACCATCAATACAATCACTTGTGATTTCTCTATAGCTTGTAGGGCTTTAATAACGCTAAACTTTTCAACGGCTTCGGTTATATTTTTGCGCCGCCGAACACCTGCGGTGTCAAGGATTTTGTATTGCAGACCATCGCGTTCAAATTCAACCTCAATCGTATCTCTAGTGGTGCCCGGCATATCATAAGTAAGCACCCGATCTTCACCTAACAGGCGATTGACCAGTGTCGATTTACCTACATTTGGGCGCCCCAGCACAGCTACGCGGATGATCTCATCATCAACTTCAGCGAGTTCTTCAGATTCTTCCCAGGGTGGTAACAAATCAAATAACTGGGTCATCATAGAT
>CAXMRK010000017.1:0-4134 GCA_964195815.1 uncultured Acidimicrobiia bacterium
TAGCCTTAGAAGGTTGTTTTTATTACCAGGGACAAGTCTTTTTTACCTCCAAGCTCGGTGGTGCAGTCAATGCAGGTCAGGTTTTTTGCTATAACCCTGCCAGTGAAACCCTCACATTGATATTTGAATCGCCTTCACATCAGGTCATTTCAGGTCCTGACAATATTGCGGTCAGCCCGCGGGGGAATTTGGTTATTTGCGAAGACCATGTAACCAGCTTTAAGAAGGCACAGCACTTGATGGCCTTGCAAGAGAGTGGCGACTACTTCTATTTTTGTCAGATCAATCCTGAAATAGATGCACAGCATCTTGGGCATGACCTAGCTGATAGCCTACCCGGCAGTGAATGGGCAGGGATTACTTTTTCTGCTGATGGGCGCTGGATGTTCGCAAATATTTTTAACCCCGGAATTACAATTGCTATTACTGGTCCCTGGCAGGATGCACTGGCATAGGCCGTTTTGACTGGTTGAGCACAGCTTCAGATTGACCTGATTTATTAATTTTGCCCTATCAGTCAGAGCCTGGTTGGGGAAACAGTGTCAAAGGGTTAAAAAATAAGTCGCGTAGGTGTTTCTTTTTGCCAATAAAATCGTTAAAATACTCTGTTTCGTGGAACGGCTCCTGTTTGGAGCCCTTTTTGCATGTCTGGCTTTCGTATGATGATGGCTGTACAGCATTGATAAAACAGGTTTAAACAGCATGGTAAAGATTCGACTGGCACGTGGTGGCGCAAAGAAGCGTCCTTTCTATCACATTGTAGCTACAGATAGCCGCAACAAACGTGATGGCCGTTATATTGAGCGTTTGGGTTTCTTTAACCCTGTAGCACGTGGACAAGAAGAACGTCTGCGCGTTGATATGTCTCGTATCGATCACTGGGTAGATCAGGGCGCACAATTAAGCGACCGGGTTAATTCATTGATGAAAGAAGCACATAAAAACGCTGCAGAAACTCCAGTAGCCGCGTAATAACGTGATACAGCACCGGGATGATACTTCCGGGCCTCTGGTTATTCTGGGTCGGTTTGTTGGAGTTCATGGTGTACGCGGTGCATTGAAGGTGCTTTCCTGGACCGAGCCGCGTGAAGAAATTCTCAAGCTTGGGCCGTGGTTACTTGGTAGTTCCAAAGCAGAGAAAATTCTGAAAAATTATAAGCCTGTGGAAATTGATTCCGGGCGAATACAGGGTAAGGCCATTGTAGTGACTTTGCCCGGTATAGATGATCGAAACAGGGCTGAAAGCCTGATTGGTCAAATGATAGCGATACGGCAAGAAGATTTGCCGGAGAGCGAGCCGAACACCTGGTACTGGAGTGATCTGGTCGGGTTGCAGGTTAAAACTCTTGAAGAGCATGATCTTGGAAAGGTAACCGAGATGATGGCAACCGGCGCCAATGATGTTTTAGTGGTGCAGGGCGAGAGGGAACGTTTGATTCCATTTGTTTATGCTGAGTATGTTAAACAAGTGGATCTGGAAGCCGGTGTTATTACCGTCGACTGGGACCATGAATTTTAAGTCAGTTTATTCTGACTGAGTCCGTAGCAGAGCAGGTTTCAGTATGCGGATAGATGTGATTACATTATTTCCAGATGAATTCAGGCAACTGATTGATTTGGGAGTGACGGGAAGGGCGATTCGCGAGCAGAAAATCGTGTTGAAAACCTGGAACCCGCGGGAGTTTACCGCAGACCAGCATCGTACTGTTGACGACCGACCCTATGGTGGTGGGCCCGGAATGGTGATGAAGGTAGCGCCACTGGCAGAAACGCTTGAGGCGGTAGTGCAGGATTCAGAGCTAGCTGCAAAAGTGGCACTGATGAGCCCACAAGGTAAACAACTGGATCAGGCAGCAGTTGAGCAACTGGCTAAACGCCAGAGACTGATCCTGATTTGTGGTCGCTACGAAGGTATCGACGAACGTTTTATTGATTCTCTGGTCGATGAAGAATGGTCTATCGGAGATTATGTTTTAAGTGGTGGTGAGTTAGCTGCTGCGGTAATGATAGATGCGGTCAGCCGATTACAAGCTGATGTGCTGGGCAATAGTTGCTCGGCTGAGCAGGACTCATTTAGTGATGGCCTGTTAGATTATCCGCACTATACCCGCCCCGAAGATATTGCTGGGGATAGGGTACCGGATGTACTACTGAGTGGTGATCACGCAGCGATTGAAAAATGGCGCCGTAAGCAGGCGTTAGGTAGAACCTGGCAGCGACGCCCGGATTTGCTGGAAAAGTTAGAACTGAATAAACAGGATCAGGCATTATTGGCTGATTTCATTAAGAGTTTAATTTGAAATGACCGCCAGAATGGCTGACGGATGAGAGAATAATATGAGTATTTTAGTTGACCAAGTTAATGCTGAGCAGATGGACCGTGACCTGCCTGATTTTGCCCCAGGTGATACTGTCGTCGTCAGTGTAAAAGTTAAGGAAGGCGATCGCGAACGTTTGCAGGCGTTTGAAGGTGTAGTTATCGCGATTCGTAATCGTGGTGTTAATTCAGCTTTCACAGTGCGTAAAATTTCACACGGTACAGGCGTAGAGCGTGTATTCCAGACGTACAGCAAAATGATTGAATCAGTAAGTGTTAAACGTCGTGGTAAAGTTCGTCGTGCCAAACTGTACTATCTGCGTGGACTGGAAGGAAAGTCTGCCCGTATTACAGAAAAACTGCCAAACAGACACTAAGTTTTTCGGTAAGCAAATTAAAAAGCTCGCCTTTTGGCGGGCTTTTTTGTGCCTGCAATTATTACCATTTTCACCACTGCTGACCTGTTAACTGAAAAATTGTAATAGCCTTCATGTTCCGACCCATAATTTTTCGTCATCCCGGCCTACGAGCCGGGATCTCATTGAGTACCGTGCTATTCAGTAGGAGGTCCCGGCTCGTAGGCCGGGATGACGGTATCCTAAGATACGGCATGATGGTGCTTTTGATTTTCATCTCTCACAGAGCTCCATGCAGCTATTTGAATCCGATTTTTAGGCTTACAGCTAAGTTTGCCAAAAGAACGGGGCAGCAATGTATTTTTACCATTGAAAATGTCTACGGTTGCACCCATTTATATTGCATCCTGATTGATTGAGATTGTGAAAATACTATGACTACAGAAACTTCTAATAATACCGCCAAGGTTGAAAACTTTGAATTCCAGGCAGAGGCTAAGCAAGTTCTGCAATTGATGATTCATTCCTTATATTCGAATAAGGAAATTTTTATGCGCGAACTGATATCTAATGGCTCGGATGCATTGGACAAACTCCGTTTCGCTGCTCTGCAGGACGATAGTTTGTACGCTGGCGATGGCGATTTGCACATTGAAGTTGAATGCGATAAAGAAGCGCGCACAGTTACCATCCGCGATAATGGTGTCGGCATGAACCGGGATGAGGTAATCAGCAATATAGGTACTATTGCACGTTCTGGTACACGTAAATTTCTGGAAGCCATGAGTGGTGACGAGCAGAAGGATGCTAATTTAATCGGACAGTTCGGGGTTGGCTTTTATTCCAGTTTTATAGTCGCGGATAAAGTGACATTAACTACCCGTAAAGCGGGTGAGGAAAAAGCTGAAGGTACCCGCTGGGTTTCTGCAGGTGATGGCGATTACAGCCTTGAAACTCTGGAACTGGAAAAACATGGCACAGAGTTGGTCTTGCATCTGAAAGATGGCGAAGATGAATTCCTCAACGACTGGCAATTACGCAGTGTTATCACTCGTTATTCAGATCATATTGGCTTCCCGATCCGGATGTCTGAGGAAGTGAAGGTCGATGCTGAAGACGAAAATTCAGAAACAAAAATTGAATGGTCTGATGTCAATAAAGCCAGTGCTCTTTGGACATTGTCTAAATCTGAAGTTTCAGATGAAGAGTACAAAAACTTCTACAGTCATATTTCCCATGATATGAAAGAACCCCTGACCTGGATGCACAATCGGGTTGAGGGAAATCAGAGTTACACATCTCTTTTATATATTCCTACAGATGCACCCATGGATATGATGGTGAATCGTGATGACCGCAACGGTATAAAACTGTATATCAAGCGCGTCTTTATTATGGATGCTGCCGAACAATTATTACCACACTACTTGCGTTTTGTTCGTGGTGTTATTGACTCGGATG
>CAXMRK010000018.1:0-2568 GCA_964195815.1 uncultured Acidimicrobiia bacterium
TGGGCCGGCCTGATGATGGGTGATGAGGCCTATGCCGGCAGCCGTAATTTCTACCATATGCGCGATACCGTTGAAGAGTACTACAGCTATAAATTCACTGTACCTACCCATCAGGGGCGTGGCGCAGAAAATATACTCAGCCAGATACTGATTAAAGACGGGGATTATGTTCCCGGTAATATGTATTTCACGACTACTCGACTGCATCAGGAATTGGCAGGGGGCACATTTGTTGATGTAATCATTGACGAAGCTCACATGGTGGACTCAGAACATCCATTCAAAGGTAATGTTGATTTCGACAAATTAAACCAGTTGGTTGAAAAAGTCGGCGCTGAAAAGATCCCTTATATTTGCATAGCAACTTGCGTCAATATGGCAGGTGGTCAACCCATCTCTATGGGAAATTTACGAGAAGTTAGAGCCTGGTGTGACCAGCATAATATTTTACTTGTTCATGATATGACCAGAGTCGCTGAAAATGCCTTTTTTATCCAGCAGCGAGAGCCGGGTTATCAAGATAAAACAGTTAGAGAAATTGTTTATGAAATTTGTGCGTTGACCGATGCGGCAACCATGTCATCTAAAAAAGATGCAATGGTGAATATCGGCGGTTTCCTGGCAATGAATGATGAGGCGTTGTATGAAAAAGCCTGTGAACTAGTTGTTGTTTATGAAGGTTTACATACCTATGGCGGAATGGCTGGTAGAGATATGGAAGCCCTGGCCATTGGTATTAAAGAAAGTGTTCAAGATGACCATATGCGTGCGCGCATTGGCCAGATCGCTTACCTTGGTGAGCGCCTGGAACGCAACAATGTACCCATTGTTAAGCCTTTTGGCGGGCATGCTATTTTCCTGGATGCCAGAGCAATGTTGCCGCATATTCCACAGGAACAATATCCAGCTCAGGCACTGGCAGCAGCCCTGTATGTTGAATCAGGTATTAGAGCTATGGAGCGTGGCGTAGTTTCAGCGGGTCGCGATAAGCTTACGGGCGAAAACTACATGCCAAAACTGGAATTGGTTCGATTGACCATCCCACGGCGTGTCTATACACAGGCGCATATTGATGTGACCGCGGAAAGTGTTGTCGAAGTTATGGAAAATGCTGCTGCTGTGAAAGGTTTAAGGTTTACCTATGAACCAAAAGTTTTGCGCTTTTTCCAGGGGCGCTTTAAACCTGTCAGTTAGGCAATAGGGTCAGAGCAACGGCACCAATTACGCTGTTGCTCTGATCAGTTATACCTCAGCTAAAGCTGGTTACAATCAGACTATTGTGCTCAAGCAGAATAGTCGTACTCTCCACCTGCTTCGAGGGCTTTCTGATAAGCGGGCCTCGACTGAAAGCGTTCAATATATTCTGCGATATTGGGGTAATCATCACCGCTAGCACCACGAGCTGCGCTGGCTTCAAGCGGGAAGCTCATCTGAATGTCAGCGCCGCTGATGGAATCACCTGCAAACCACTCATGTGTTGCCAGATAGTCATCAATAAAGGCAAAGTTATTGTTGATATTGGGATTAACGAATGCTGACATCACTTTTGCAGATATGCCTCTGGCAATCGGCTTAATAAAAAAGGGCATTGGGCTGGTATTAATTTTATCGAAAACGATTTTTAATAACAGTGGTGGCATCAAAGAACCTTCGGCGAAATGCAACCAGTAAATATATTGAAGGTAGTGTGGGCTTTCAGCGACTGGTACAAATTTGTCCTTGCCATATTTCTTTGCAAGATACTCAATAATCGCTCCAGATTCAGCTACTACCAAATCACCATCGGTAATAACAGGTGATTTCCCCAGTGGGTGAATGTCTTTTAATGATTGCGGGGCCAGCATGGTTTCCTGGTCTCGTTGATAAAATTGAATCTCGTATTCAAGATTAAGTTCTTCTAGCATCCATAAAATACGCTGGGAACGAGAATTGTTGAGATGGTGAACAGTGATCATTAATATTCCTGATTCGGTTGTGGGTATTTAAAGGCTAAATCATACGGCATTCAAACCTTGTCCGCAGAATGCCAGGATGTTATGTGAGGAGGTTTAATAATTACAGGTTTCATTCTGTTAGAAAGCAATAGCTATCAAAGTTAAGGCGTAGATAATTAAATAAATAAAACCATTTCAAACATTGTTGTCTGGAGAATCTCATCTGCTGCAAATTTCCGGTTTGACCATCTTTCGCTTTTGCCCATACAATGTAACTCCGAATTAAGGCATTATTGTGTGCCACAAATTATAAACATAAGAGGTTTGCAAGTTATGGATTGTCCAAAATGTTCAGGTACTATGGAATTGGTTTCCTATGACAAAATAGAAGTGGATCGGTGCACCGACTGTGGTGGTCTCTGGTTCCAGCCAGAAGAATTATCTGCTTTACGTGATGATATCTGGATGGCTGATTATATTTTAGATACTGGTGACAAGTCTTCCGGTAAAAAAGCGAATGTCCATAGGGATTACAATTGCCCGCATTGCAATGCGCAAATGTTAGAAGAATCGGATGAGGAACAGCCGCATATTATTTATGAGACATGTCCTAATGGCCATGGTACTTACCTGG
>CAXMRK010000019.1:0-4189 GCA_964195815.1 uncultured Acidimicrobiia bacterium
AATCGTTTATTACTGCATCAACAACTTCATCAGCGTCGGATTCAGACTTTTCCTGTGTAGTAGCAGTTTTATTTTTTCCGCGCTTGAGCAATTTACGAATAGGCCAAAACAGGATCGCGCCTATTGCTACTAATACAGTGACGATTATGCCAATAAGTGAGCCAATAACAGGGATGCCTGCACCTGGGCCGATATACGCGTGGGCTGTGGTTACAAGCAAGGTTAACAAAATAGCGAGAATCAATCGCATAATAATCTCCAGGGAATTAAAAATGACAATTTCAGATTATACCAGTCAAGGGATAAAAGTCGTAGTAGTAGTGAGCTAATGGAGCAGAGATAAGAGGCCAATGGAGCTGATTTAATAGCCGTTTATACGGTCTCTATTTTCTTGGGCTTGAAGTAGTGAGAAGGATAAGTAGCGGTTTACAAGTGATATTCCAGTTTTGTCGCGACGTCAGCACAAACATCCGCGATGATTTCCCGTTCATTGGAACTGAATGAGGGCTGGTAATAATCAGGTGGAGTTAGTTTTTCGATATAGGCAGAGCGGGTTGTTGAAAAACTGCTGGTTTCAAGTCCGCAGTGATCAACAATTTCATCGATAACTCGACCTGAATCATTACAAAGATCTTCATAACGGAAAATATAACAAGCTTTACGTAACTCTTTATTTGCCCCCAGTTGTTTGAATAACTGTTCATACGTACTACGCCATAACCAGGCCCAGCCGTGAACCTCTTCACCGGCGGCCCATGCAGTTTGAATCGATTCAATCGCATGCTGGTCAGCATAATTTACAGCTCGCCGCCCAGGGCCGAATTCCCAATGTCCGGCAAATTGGAGCTGCTCGCCAACTCGTGGGTCGGTATTCGCAGCATTTGTAAAAAACTGGTGTTGTTTTGCCAGAGACGCAATATGGTTAAACGGGTTACGAACCGGGATGATAAAGCGTGCTGATGGTGAGATTTTATTAATATATGCCAGCCGCCCAATATTATAGTTACCCTTTGCTAAATAACGTTTAGCATCACGCACCAGAAGTAGTTTGCGCAAATGCTCGCTGTAAAATTTTTCAAATTCCGGATTACTGGTTTTCTGATCCAGCGTATTATTCCGGGCGGCATCATGTGTATGTGGAAAAAAATGATTCCATAAGACTTCTTCAACAGCCTCAGGGCTCTCCTGAGAAACCAGAATGCGGTCTTTATGGGCGCGCTCTTCAAGCTTAGGTTCAATCAGCTGAGATCGCTGGCGTAGATAATTACGCCAATATGGCGTCCACACCCAGGGGAAATCACTATACCGGTGTGAAGTTGTGTCTTGATGCTCATTCAGCATTTCAGTCACAATTGTAGTTCCGGCGCGAGCTAATGAAGTGACATAGATAGGGGCTTTAATCTGTACATCATCGAGTTCATCAGCAACAATTTTAGTCTCGAGATTGCCCAGTTTCTGCCACAGTTTTTCGCTGGCTTTAACCGCGCGAGACTGCCAGTAAAGAGCTTTCGGAACCTTTAGGTTTTTTGCCTTGCTCATAGCTGATTAATCAGTTGCTTTGGGTTTTGGCCAATGTTCACGAGCATAAGCGGCTACTTGTGCAATCTGAGCGATGGGTTGTTCTGGTTTAAAACTGGTAAATAGTACGCCGGGTACAGCCTCTGGAGTAATACAGTGATCACCACTCCATTTTTTGTTGTTTGGCTCGATCAAGTCTTTTGGAACGGCGCCGAGGCTAGTTTGCCAGGAGGCTCTAAAATTGGGTTCATATCCAACCACTAAATCGGGCGCATCACCATTGGCATTGCCAGCATAAATAATATCGCCATCAAAAATCTGGCGGATTATCGATTGTTCAGTAACAGCCTCTGTCTGGTTATCTGCTTCACCTACTTCACCTACTTCGCCTATTTCATCTACTTCTGCAAAAACCCATTGTGGTAACTCTTTCATTAACCGGGCTTTGATAACTCTTGCTTCAGGATCTTCCACGATCCCGTGTGCTTCACGACCTTTGCGGTTGATATATAAACCATTCAAACCTAGCGCATAGGCGGTTGACTTGCTCCAGTCGACATTGCCGAAAGCGATTCCAGACTGTGTTTTGCCGGTTTTTAATACTAGATAATCGTGATCTACTAGCCAACGATTTAGATTAACTGCCCAGCGGAAGGGTGCAAAACCATGGTCACTAAGGACAATCAGGCGGTCATTTGGGTTCATTTCAGCCATGACTTTACCCAGAATCCGATCTGCTTCTGTATATATCCATTCGATGGCACCACGAGCTTGTGCATCGGTTTCCGTGAATAGAGGGTGCTTTTCATCAATGCCTCGATAAAACATGTGTGATACCCGATCTGTCTGTACAAATACACCTACCAGGAGCTCAGAGTCATTTTTCTCCATAGCATCGAAAAACATGGCTTCACGCTCATCCAAATTTGTTTTCAGCATTTCCAGCCAGGTTTTATCGGATATGTGATTTTCATTTAAAGACCAGGTTTCTTCTGGCATTCCAATGGTGTGGAAGAGCCCAATACGGGCTGCCAGTTTAGCTGCATAATCAGGTGGGGAGCTCAATGGAACAACCGGTGCCTCTGGATCAATGTTGATTGGTGAAACATAGAGTTGTGGGCGGGGATATCCGGCCACTAGATTGAGTCGAACAATCCCAGTAACTGAAATTGGACCAAGCACATCGAACTCTACGCGAATCCATTCAGACCATTCGCCGACTTTCAGTTCAATGGTATTTTCAGCTAATTGTATGCTTGCACCTTCGCCAGCAGGCTCCAGAATTAAAGCTGTAGATAATGGTTTATGTTCTTCATGTATCGGATCTATCGGGCCTTCGAGCGTAGTCTCGATGCGACCTTTCCGGTTTGGCCGCATCCGAATGACCCGGGAGCTGGAAGTTCCAGCAGCAGCAACAGGTCGAGTCGTGTAGAGCGTATATGTACCTTGTGTGCCGAGTAAATCAGGCACGCCCATGCCAGCCATCATGCGGTGAATCGGATCGGGTGGGTAAGTTACCGGTACTCGGATAATTGTGCTGCGCCCACCTTGCTCTTCAGCATCCATCCAGAATGGACTGCCTTGTCGACGGTTGATGATTTCACCTTCATCCAGCGGCAGACTTAGGCCAAAAATTTCAACTATATTTTCTGGTGGCCTGGTTTCTGAGATTGAGAAATCTGGACTATATGTATTGGCATCTCGGCGCAAGAAATCGTAGATTCCATGTTCACCAGGTGCTAGTCCAGTTGCAAAACTTGACCATGCTACGGGTGATTGTGGTGGATTTGAAGTCGCCAGTGGGTGGAAGCTACCTTGTTCTGCAAGCTTACTGAAATTGGGTAATTTACCTGCATCCATCCATTGTTGTGCAAGCTTGGGATCCATGCCATCAAAACCAACAATAATCAGCCGAGCTTCAGCAGGACTGGTGTCCTGTTTTTTACCACAGCCTGTGGTTGCAAATGCGAATGCAACAAGCATCAGTAACAATACGAAAGCGCGGGAAAAGCGCAGCGGGTGTAATTTAATTTTCATCATTAGGTGCTTCTGTAGTTTCGTTTGTGTCAACATCTCTGACATCAGCTGGGGTCAAGTTTTTATTGCTATCTGCTGGCGGAGTAGTAGCTGTATTATCTTCCTCGGTTCCCTGCAGGTAGCCGATGGCTTTGAGGTGTTGCAGTTGTTCTTCATTAATTTCTGGTGCCAAACCGATTCGAGTACTTGCCATATCCAGGTAATCCCCGGTCAGTTGGTCAAAATACAAAATCAGCTCATCCGATTGAAGCGGAGTCTTTTCGAGTGGGTCAAGGCTAAGATCAAAGAATCGATTCTCATCACTAACGCTATTCCAAATCGATTTACTATTTCCATCTCTGACCGCGATTTGTTCCGGCCCATAGGCCATACTTGAGGCAAATATTGCTCGTTCGGTCAAATTTTCTGCATCATCCAGTAACATGCCGGGTAGTTTGTCTTCGCCAGTGTCGACACCTAACCAGTGCAGAATGCTCGGCGCGATGTCGATTAGACTAATTGGGTTATCAACGATCCGGCCACTGTTGTCATTTGGATTCCAGACTAAGACAGGTACGCGTAATAATTCCTGGTACATACTGTTTCCATGCCCAAAACCAGCATAGCCGCGGGGGTCATGGTTATCTTCCAGAGC
>CAXMRK010000020.1:0-4920 GCA_964195815.1 uncultured Acidimicrobiia bacterium
TCGTCTTGCAGCCTTATTCTCAAATACTGTGGTGTATTTCACTATTCCCGAAGGTGTACTTTCTAATGCCTTTGCGAATTTTTGCCCTTCTGTAACATTGGAATGTGGCTTAGCCGGTAATATCCACGGCACTGATCATACACTGGCTTATCTGGAATCTTGTTTGCATCTTCCAAAACTGGAAAACATTCCCTTGCCCGGTGAAGAAATGGGCTTGTTCCATATGGTGGCCTCAGTAACAGTAGATCCTGATCTAACAATTGGTTTTGAAGATCCTGCGTTTGAACTCTCTTTAATTGAAGATTTAGACCACTTTAATTTTCGTGAACTTCCCAGCAATACTCTATTTGGACGCGCCCGGAATAAGGCAAAATTGCCAGTGACCACCATGAATATGCACGGTGAGAATGTCACCGCTGACTTTTTTAACTTTGAAAATGGTGAACTCCGCACCACTCACCCTATCATGCCTTCCATGCTGACTATGGATGAGAAAGTCATCCACCAGGACTGCCTGTGTTATTTAATGGAACGGATGGATCCACAACATAGCCGTGTCGGCCATGATGAACCCCTTCCAGAACCAACCGGGCTTGAAGGTTTTGAATTCCCGAGCGCCACTTAAACTAGCCGCATGACTTCTGACACTGTTCTTGTGCATTGATTATTGGCAGTATTAATCATGATCAACCAACTGGGAGAAACTCCATGAGTATGTGGACCATGATTGCATTAATAGCAATTGCCGGAATTATCGCGAGTGTTGTGGAAAGCCACCACAAGCATAAACGCGCTGCAGCCAGTGATGAGGGACTGGATGCTTTGACACAGCGGATTGAAAGACTCGAAAGCGAGTTAAAAGGTCGGGTCGAAACGCTTGAGGCGATTGTTACTGATAGACGCAGCAACTTGAAACGCGAATTCGATTACCTCGATAAAGCGTCCTGATAGAGATGCAAAGACGGGCTTTTGAAGCCCGCCTTTGCCGTTTATTTCAGATCAAATTCAAATTAGTTTTAATTCAAAAGCTTTTAATACAGCCCGTGTTCTGTCGCGCACACCCATTTTAGAAAGAATATTAGATACATGATTCTTGACAGTACCTTCGGCCACGGTCAAAGCATTCGCTATTTCTTTATTACTATACCCGCCAGACATCAAACGCAGTATTTCTGTCTCACGTTCTGTTAATGGATCAGGTTGTTCCAGACTCATAAAATCCGAGGTGGCATTTCCAAGGCCCTTCAACAAACGCTCAGTTAAAACTGGTTTAACAATGGATTGACCTGCATGTACTTTTTCAATCGCATCTACCAACACTTCAAGTGAAACATCTTTTAACAGGAAACCGCGAGCACCCGCCTTAATACCTGCAAGGACCATTTCCTCATCATCGAAGGTAGTGAGAATTATGGTTGGTGGTAATTGCTGAGTGGCAGAAAGTTGCTGAAGAACATCAATTCCATTAAGCCCTGGCATGCGCATATCGAGCAACACCACATCTGGAACCATCTCAGGAATTTTCTCAATCGCATCACGACCATCGACTGCTTCGCCGATAACTTCTATTTTATCGGATAGTTCAAGCAAGCTCTGAACACCCTTACGTACGAGATTCTGGTCATCAACCAGCATTACTTTAATCATTCCAAAACACCTTTGATTTGTGGCAATTTCACTGTGAGCACAAAACCGTGCCCCAGACTTGATTTTACATCAAGCGAACCACCTAGTGATTCCACTCTTTCTTTCATACCTTGAAGCCCATTTCCTAATTCGACTTTATCCACACCAACGCCATCATCAGTAGCGGTTAACTCCAAATAACCTGCATGCATATTAATTGATATCCAAAGATGTTTCGCTTTGGCATGTTTGACACAATTAGTAACGATTTCCTGAACACAACGTAAAATCATTTGTGCCTGTTGGGGATCAGTTAAAGTCAGATTATTCGGCATTTCCAGCTGGACTTCAGGCTCTGGCACACCGGTTGTCAATGCGAGCAACACCTGTTTGAGGTTAACTCTGTCATCTTTACGCATTTCGCTAACAACTTCGCGAACATCAGCTAGTAGCAATTTTGCCAATGAATGGGCCTGCTGAACATGACCAAGAACTTTACCATCGACAAGATGGGTTACCACTTCCAGATTCAAGGTCAATGCGGTCAGGTGGTGCCCAACCAGATCATGAAGTTCGCGTGCAATTCTGACACGTTCTGCAATACGTGTATTTTCTGCCAACAAAGACTGTGTAGCCCGAAGCTCTGAGTTCACGCGTGCCAGCTTAATCCGTGCATGAATATTACGCAGACCAACCAGTGAAGCCATAAAAGCAAAAAGTGTAACCCCCAAAAACATACCCGCAAGCATTAATGCGCCACTTGATGTCACCCCTGGAATCAGGGAAATAACTGCTGCCAAAGCTACGTTTTGCCCAATTAGCCATGCCAGACTTAGAGCAAGTGGCAGCATCCAGGGCAATAAACCAGCTACAACCAAAAGCAATATACCAGCTACAGCGGTTTGACTTAAATGCCCTATCAGTAACGCTGAACCTGTCATCAGAACTAATAAAAGCAGACCCATCAGGGATGACTTCTGCCTTGGTAAACTGCGGGCCTCATACCAATAGGCAGCACCAAAGATCAGATGTAAAACCGACCATGATATGAGCACATGTAAGGCGAGAGGATTCGGATATATCCAGCCATGGAATAACAATGGAATGGCTGCACAAAACCAGGTGACAAGGCCAGCATATTTCAACAGATCAATCGGTGCATAATTACCGACATAATGTGATTTGGACGACAAATTGGATAAAGATTTTCTCATTACTGGCTTATGTTACCGAAATACAAAATAATTGCATGCGTAAAAAGTCATAGCGTTAAAATATCTACTGAATTTTAAATACCAGCAGCCTAACTATGAACAAGATCATTCCCCAACATAACAGTGCTTCAACCGTAATGCTATATAGTGAAGTTGACCAGGCTGCCCTCAGAAAATTGCTGCAGCGCTACCAGATGCAACTAAAGCTAGTTACTGAGAATGATATTCCTGGCAGCTTCTGGGGCGATGAAGAAGCGGGTTTGATTGGTTCGGTGCTATATGTGCGCTGCGATACTCCCCTGCACTCACTACTACATGAAGCTTGCCACTACATTTGCATGGATACTGACAGACGTGAAGGCTTACATACCAATGCAGGTGGTGACTATGATGAAGAAAATGGGGTGTGTTATTTACAAATCCTGCTGGCTGATCAGCTTAAACCATGTAGCAAACAGCGCATGTGGCAGGATATGGATCACTGGGGTTACAGCTTTCGACTGGGATCAGCACAAGCCTGGTTTGAAAAAGATGCTGAAGATGCACGTCTCTGGCTGTTGAAATACAATTTAATTAATAACCGGGAGCAACCAAGTTACCAGATACGCTAAGTCCTTTCAAACGGTCTGCTAGCATCATGAGTTTGTCTCAAATCAGACTGATTTGAGTGTGGAGTAGCATTTCTTACGTGCCATTAAAAAACAAGCCGCCCAGCGTTGCAACACTAAAGCGACTCTACCTTTATCAGACTTGAAAGGAGTCACAACAAAGGATCCCCGCATTATAACAAAACTTAGACCAACTGATACAAACAAGTACCGCTACAAAACTAAACAAACATATATTTCTGGCCTATGCTGGGTTTAAAGCATGCTCACACTGGCCTTATGTTGAGACTTGAAACCCCAATTTCTCCAACACCTCAGCAATCGATGGCTGTGCACCAACACAACGATAAGCAGAAAACTCTCGCCGAAGTGGGTAGTTGCTCCGCAAGCTGTCGAAGTAAGCACCCTGCTCTGCACGAGGCATATTTAATAATCCACGTAAGCCATTATCATCCATGCTGATGTTGTACGAACTTAAGGCCGCATGGATTACCGCCTCATCCAGGTTAGCAACTTCTGAAATGGTGATGTCAGGAGGTTCCTCCAGTGGCATTGGTGCCAGCTTATATTCCAATCCCATCGCAGTACAAAAAGCCTGATAGACCATTTCAGTCCCCTTCAGCTTGCCATCAAAACTATAACCTGCGATATGAGGTGTTGCTATCTGAACCATGCTGAGTAAAGTCGCGTTGATAGATGGCTCATTCGGCCAAACGTCCAGCACCACTTTTCGTCCGTGATTAGCGATGTCATCAATAAGGTCCTGAGTAACGATCAAATCCCCGCGAGCAGTATTGATTAAAATCGTTTTAGCTGGCATGCGCGACAATAAATCCGCATCGATCATTTGTAATGTGGGATATTTGCAATTGCTGGTTAGTGGTACGTGAAAAGTAACCACATCCGCTTGCAAGACCTCATCCAGGTCAACAAAACCAGAGTAGCCTTGTTCTTCTAATAAAGGGTCACAAACCCTTGTTTGGCAACCAAGGCTTTGAAGCAAATGCCTGACTCTGGAACCAACATTGCCACAACCAACAATACCCACAGTCAATGTTGATAAATCCAGCTTAACTCTCTCAGCCATTACCAGCAAAGCACATAATGTGTACTCTGCGGCAGAATCAGCATTTGATCCTGGCGCGTTGCTGAAGGCGATATTGCTCTGCTCAAGAAATTGGGTATCAACATGGTCAATACCGATAGTGCAGCTACCTACAAACCGAACCGCTGTATCTTCCAGTAATTTTCGTCTAACGGGCGTTACCGAGCGTACAATCAATGCGTCTGCATTAATTAAATCTGTGTGTACTATATGGCGCCCATGGCGGATCTCAACTTCAGCGACCTGGCCAAAGCTTTCCTGCAGATAAGGGATATTTTCATCGGCGATGATTTTCATTGGCTGATTGTAGCCCTGGACTGATCATAATAACCAGCTTCAGTCAGACTTAAGGATAGTTGGAAAGCTA
>CAXMRK010000021.1:0-7256 GCA_964195815.1 uncultured Acidimicrobiia bacterium
TCTTTAGGGATATCGACTAGCACTGGCCCTTGTCGCCCTGAGCAAGCAATGGCAAAGGCTCGTTCAAGTACTGCTTGTAAATCCGCAACCGAAGTGACCTGGAAACAATGCTTGGTAGCAGCCATAGCTAAACTGATGATATCTACCTCCTGAAAAGAATCAGTACCCATCGCCGTTGTTGGAACCTGACCAGTAATAGCCACCAATGGTATTGAATCTGCGTAAGCATCCGCCAAACCGGTGATGAGATTGGTAGCACCCGGTCCTGAGGTTGCCATACACACACCAGTTCTACCGCTGGCTCTGGCATATCCAACCGCAGAAAAAGCTACACCCTGTTCATGACGGCAGAGATAATGTCGGATATCACTGTCATATAGTGCATCGTAGATTGGCATGATTGCCCCACCGGGATAGCCAAAAATACTATCCACGCCCTGATCTTCCAGTACCTGCAATACTAGCTGCGCACCTGTCAGTTGTTGAAGGCTTGTATTGGCCTCCATCTGTTTAGCATGAGCTGCGGAAACCATATCCGCTTCAGATTT
The DNA here is from genome assembly GCA_964195815.1 of uncultured Acidimicrobiia bacterium. Taxonomy (GTDB): domain Bacteria; phylum Pseudomonadota; class Gammaproteobacteria; order Xanthomonadales; family SZUA-36; genus SZUA-51. The sequence goes on from CAXMRK010000021.1 coordinate 549, forward strand.
TTTCTGCTCCGTACCTGGTTCAAACACCAACACATCAATCTCCTGAAAACACCAAAAAAAAACCCCCGCTTCTTTCGAATCGGGGGTTTGTTTATAAAATTCTGTTCTTTAGACCAACAAACACCCCGATGATGACTGAATAATCACCACGATTAGGACGCTTATAAGGACTAGATTAATATTTTTCACAATTTTTCTGCTTTGTTTTATCAGCAATAGTAAATCTTGAGATCATATATAACATAGATAACTAGCAAGGCAAAGACTTTTTACCCATTTAAGCAAATATAGTGAACTCAAAACCAGAAACTAACCTGGAAATCACTAACTAGATAAATTCCACTTCATCAGCTGTGTTCATAAAGGCAGCAACTTTAGGGTCAGAGATGTGCTTTTTGAGCGTACAAACACCAATTTCAAACGGTCTTATGCTGTTACCGGATTCGAGCACCTTAACTCTGCTTTGCATTGGGGAATTATCGATGACAACCTGTGGCGCGATACTGACTCCCAAACCTAAGGCAACCATACTGACCAGAGCTTCATGTCCGGCTACACGTGCGTATACTTTAGGCTTTTTAATACCCAGTCCGCGCAACCAGTGCTCAAGTCGGCTTTTAGCTGGACCATGTTCAGGAAAGATATAAGGCACCTTACTCCATTCAATCTTAGATTTAGTCAGCAGTCTTTTCGGTTCGCAATCAATGGTTGGGGCAATAATTTGCAAGGGAACATGCTGCAAACACTTAAATATTACTGAGGCTGGTAAATGATCCGGCAGTGCCGCGAGGGATATATCTACCTTATTCTTTTGTAGCTGATCTATAGCGTCAGCTGGATCTCCAGTACTCACAATGAGTTCAACAGCTGGGTGAATCGAGCGAAACCGGTCCAACAGCGGAGGTAAATGACTATAGGCAGCGGTAACCGAACAAAAAAGACGTAGCTGGCCTCTCAATGTTATGTCCCTGGCAAGCAAGGCCAGTTTCATCTGCTGCCAATCCAGGATTTGCTGTTTGGCGAATTTATAAAATACTTTGCCAGCTTCAGTCAGAGAAACTGAACGATTATCACGCTCAAATAAACTACAACTCAAATCATCTTCCATGCGTTTGATTAAGCGGCTTAAGGTTGATGGACTCATATGTTGTGCTTCAGCTGTCTTTGCATAATGCAGGCTATTAGCCAGATCTATAAAAATTTTAAGTGAATCGGTGTTCATTCGGTGTAACCCCAATATCTTTAATTGCATTTATTGCAACACTATATTGTATATATATCATTTTACGCAACATAAAAAGACCGTTAAGCTGTGGACAATAAATTTCTCCGGAGAACAAAACAAATGTCTAATTATTTTAATTCTTTAAGCTTACGCCAGCAGTTATCCCAATTAGGCCAGTGTCGGTTTATGCAGGCAGATGAATTCACCGATGGCTGTGAGGCTATCAAAGGCTGGAAAATTGTTATCGTTGGCTGTGGCGCCCAAGGCTTGAATCAGGGCCTGAACATGCGCGACTCTGGATTAGACATCAGCTATGCCCTACGGCAGCAGGCCATTTCAGATCAACGTCAATCCTGGTGCAACGCTACAGAAAATGGGTTCGCAGTTGATACCTTCGAAAATTTGATTCCCCAGGCTGATCTAGTCCTCAACCTAACCCCGGACAAGCAACATACTCGGGTGGTCAACAGCATTATGCCGTTGATGAAACAGGGGGCAACTTTGGCCTATTCGCATGGATTTAATATTGTTGAAGAAGGTATGCAAATTCGCTCTGATATCAGTGTCATTATGGTTGCCCCTAAATGCCCAGGCTCTGAAGTCAGGGAAGAATACAAACGCGGCTTTGGAGTCCCAACTCTGATTGCGGTACATCCTGAGAATGACCCACAAGGCAATGCACATACCACCGCAAAAGCCTACGCTGCTGCAACAGGTGGCCATCGAGCGGGAGTACTCGATTCCTCCTTTATCGCCGAAGTGAAATCTGACCTGATGGGAGAACAAACCATTTTATGCGGAATGTTACAAACGGGTTCAATCCTTGCACACGAAAAAATGATCGCCGATGGAATGGACCCGGCTTATGCTGCAAAATTAATTCAGACCGGCTGGGAAGTCATCACTGAAGGTTTAAAACAAGGTGGCGTTACTAACATGATGGACCGCCTTTCCAACCCCGCCAAAATCCGTGCGCACGAACTTGCTACTGAATTAAAAGGGCTATTACGGTCATTGTTTGAAAAACATATGGATGACATTATCGAAGGCACTTTCTCCAGCACGATGATGGCTGACTGGGATGCTGACGATCAAAACTTATTGCTATGGCGTGAAGAAACAAAAAATACGTCCTTCGAACAGGCAGGTAACTGGAATCAGAATATTGATGAACAGGAATATTTTGATAAAGGAATTTTTCTTGTAGCTATGATCAAAGCAGGTGTGGAACTTGCCTTCGAAACCATGTGTGCTGACGGTATTATTGAAGAGTCTGCGTATTATGAATCGCTGCATGAGACCCCGCTTATTGCCAACTGCGTTGCCCGAAATCGTTTATATGAAATGAATGTGATCATTTCTGATACTGCAGAATATGGAAACTACCTATTCAGCCATGCAGCAGTCCCATTACTTAAAGACTTTGTAAATTCTTTAACATCAGCTGAGATCGGCGAAGGATTAAAACTATCTTCCAACTCTGTTGATAATCAAAAATTAGTTGCCATTAACGCGTCAATTCGCAATCACCCGGTAGAAATAGTAGGCAAAAAACTCCGCGGTTATATGACCAGCATGAAAGCAATCGTTGAGGCTTAAGCATTTTATTAAACAATAGCCTTTAACAAAGGTGGGCAAACCTGCCCACCTTTCCATGAAATATTTTATGCTATTAGCATGAAAAACATACAGCTATCAACTATAGTAAGAGTGTATTTACAAAAATGATATAACACTGTAATGACTCTTTTTATCAAAGAATATTAGTGACTAATGAGAGATTAATATAATTGATTACAGTATAGTTGTACAAAGCCATAGTTTTCATAAGGATTTTGAGGACTACAGGGGTCAAATAAAATAATGCCGGAAAGAGGATCACAACAAGATTCTGTTGCGACAGTGATTGAAAAATTTATTGCTGAATTGCAACGCCGTAAAGTTGTGCGTGTAGCAATCGTATATGGTGCTTTCGCCTGGTTGGTTCTCCAGTTTTCTGACATCATTATAGAGGCCTTCGCTGCACCCGACTGGGTCATGCGAGTCCTGCTACTGTTTCTAGTAATTGCGCTACCCGCCACATTAATTCTTGCCTGGTTGTTCGATATCACCCCATCAGGCATTCACCTGACAGCAGAAAATACTTATCAAAACGATGAGATGCAGGAAACAATTCTGCTTATTACTGCACCGCATCATGTTGATGATGCTGAGACACTTTGTGATAAATTGAGTAACAAATTGAGCCCACTTATCAAGCGATATGGCGGCAAATTTGCCGGTATACACGAGGGCCATTGCATTATTCAGTTTCGGGATACTAGCCCAGCGGTAGGATGTGGGCTGGCTATCTTGCAGTTACTGCGTAACAGCATGCACTCTGCTGCAATCAGCATCGCTGTTGGGCACTATAGGCCGTCGTCACAAAATAATTCAGGAGTACTCACTTCACAAGCACTCGGCATTGCAGAATGCATTAACCATCCGCTGACAAATAACCAACAGGAGCTGATGATTTCAACCGCAGTCTATGAGCGCGAGTTGATCGTTGACCCTAACCCCTTGCTCGAATATTGCAAAGCAGAAACTTTCACTATTAATGGACATAAACTTATTGCCTTCCGCGTTGATGCCGATGTATTAACAAATCCGGCAATTCGCTGGCGCTTGCAAGACCAGAAAGAAGAGCCATCCGAGAATCAAACGGTATTGACTCGACATCGAGTGTTACTCGTATCTATGCTGGCACTTGTGGCTGCATTCTCCTGGCTTTATCTCAGTCAAACTGATGGTGGCCATGAAAAACCAAGAAGTCTGGCGATCATGCCATTTCGCAGCCTTGATGAAAGCATTGAGAGTAAGGCGATTTCTCTGGGTTTAAACGAGGAGCTACATGACCGGGTGCGTACACTGGAAGGCATTCAAGTAGCTTCCAGTACATCTTCACGTGCCTTGGCAGAAAAAGAACTGGATGTCCCGACAATAGGTGAGAGACTAAACGTCGATTATTTAATCGAGGGTAGCACCAGGCAACAAGGTAGTGAGTATCGGATTTCTATCAACCTTTCAGAAGCCACTTCCGGAAAACTTATCTGGTCGCACATTTACCAGACAAATCTGGATGAATTGTATTCAGTACAGGAAAATATTCTTCATCAATTGGCCACACAGCTTAAAGTTAAGAACATAATTGGTTTTGAGCATATTCAATTAAGTAATAAAGACTATGGAACATATCTCAAAGCCATCGGTTATTTTGAGCTACCAAACGCCATTGACCATGTAGACAAAGTAGAAACAACACTTGAAGAACTATTAACCCGTTATCCAGATTATGCACCTGTAGAAGCTGGACTTTGCCGGGTTCACCTAACCCGTTTCAATTTCAGTAAAGCTATCAGTGATTACCACAGTGCGGCCAGTTATTGTGAAGCCGCCGAGAACTCGATAAGTAACAATCTGGACATCCTGTCATCACTCGCGCAAATGAACATTGTTCAGGGCAACTGGGAGAAAGCCAGCGCATACATTGAAAAAGGACTCTCGATAGAGCCTGAAAATCTGTATTTGTTACTCCAGTCCGCAGATATTCACAACAACACTGACAATCTGGAAATTGCTGAAGAAATTCTTTTGAAGGTTATTCGCCTTGAACCGGGATCTTGGAAAAGCCATGACCGTTTGGGCATGATCTACCTGGGATCTTTGCGCTTGCATGAAAGCATTGATGAATTTAAAAAGGCTGCTGAATTAATGCCCACAGAAGTCAAAATATATAATCATCTTGGCGCGGCTTATTTTCAGCTAGGAGATTTCGACCTGGCCGCACAAGCCTTTGTACAGTCACTGGCTATGAAGCCAAACTTTTCAGCCTACTCCAGTGCAGGGACGCTGTATTACTTTTCCGGTGATTTCAACAAAGCCCGCGAGTTCAATCTTAAAGCCACACAGTTAGAGCCAAAGCTTTATTTATTGTGGAGAAATCTGGCTGATACCGAAAGCGCTATTCCGGGTTTATACGAATCAGCCATGACCCACTACCAATTAGCCAGCACGATGGCGAAGGAATTGCTACAGGTCACGCCAAAGGACACCCAGGCACTTTCAAATCTAGCCTGGGCTCTGGCACAAACCGATAAACCAGATGAAGCTGAAGAGCATATTCAGTCTGCGTTGAGATTGGCCCCAGAAAATCGTGACGTTCTTTATGATGCAAGCATAACCTATACTCGACTTGGTAACGAACCCAAAGCCCTTGAATATGTAAGGCGCGCAATAGACGCCGGCATGCCGGCAGCGGTAATCGCTGCCACCCCCGGTCTGAATGCTTTTTATCCCGGTTCAGACATTTAAATTAATTAATGGAGATCTTAACAATGATAAAACTTAAATTACTGCTTATTGTATTACTGTTACTGATGGCAACTCTGGCTCAAGCAGAAAACTGTCCCACCCAGGTAAATATAGCCGTGCAACTGAACAGCAACACTAATCCAACCAGTCCTCAACTCTCTGATAGCGCGCAAAATAGAGTCTGCGTAAAATCTGGAGGCCGAGTCGTTTTTCACCGCACCGGCCAAGGTGCCAGTAACGGCTTCGGTATATTTCTTAAAAATGGATCCTGGAGTGCACAATCTAGTAACAATAAAGTTTACTATGATGCACCTGTTGTAGAATCTCAGACTGAACAAACTTATGGCGTGTCTATGCCGGATGCGGGTACTGATCTTGACCCTGTTATAGTCATAGTTCCATTGCTGGGTTTGTAGTTGTGTTGATTAAAAAACACAACAGCTGGTAACCCGGCTAAACCGTTCGATTTGAGTTATGAGGGTTTTCAAATCGACTTAAAAAGAGGAGAGAGAAAATGAATAAACTGACTACTAAAATTACTCTGGTAAGCAGCCTAATGCTACTTGCAGGTTGCGTCACTCCGGAGCCTATCAACGATCACAAACCTGCTGGCTGTAATGCAAATAACGTAAACATTAAGGTTGAGTTGGATCAATCCACTAGCACCCCCAAGCTGAGTGAAAAGGCCCAGCGCGTTGTCTGTATAGCCTCAGGCAATACTGTTAGTTGGCAGAGAAGTCATGCCACCGGCAGTAACGATTTTACAGTTTACTTCAAAGGTTCCGCGGTTCAAATTCCAGCTATTAATGGACGGGCTACATACACCGCACCTACGGTCACCAGCATAGATGCACTCAGTTATGGAATTATGATGCCAGATGCAGCACATGACCTCGATCCAATTATTATCATTATCCCCAGCTTCGGTGAGTTTTAATCACTGATACCCATTTCCCGGTGAACTTATTCACCGGGAATTCGGCCAAAGCTACGAATCTACAGCTCACAAAGGCAGAATTTCTTTATTCACAGCAAAGTCAGCTTTTAATTAATTAAGCGTATTGTTAAAATTAGTGGTTGCTCTGCCTGATTTTTAAACAGGATCTATACCAAATTCGTAATGGAGTTTC
>CAXMRK010000022.1:0-11198 GCA_964195815.1 uncultured Acidimicrobiia bacterium
TTCAGTATAAATGCTCGCTTGTCCAAGTGTATTAAGTAGAATAAAACGATATTTCCCACCTAAATTTTTCTTATCCATGCGCATATTTTTAATCAATTCTGCAGCGGGTGGAAGTTCTACATCAGCTCCCGGAAGTCCAAATGAAGCGGATAGTTGTGTCAATCGCCGTTCGATGTCACCAGTATCCAGACCAAGTTGAGCCCCTAGCCTGGTTGCCAGTATCATACCAATAGCTACCGCTTCACCATGTAACCACTGCTTATAATCGGTAGCAGTCTCAATTGCATGTGCAAAGGTGTGTCCAAAGTTCAGCAAAGCCCGTTGTCCCTGCTCCAGTTCATCGGCTGCTACTACTTCGGCTTTTGCTCGTACCGAAGTTGTAATGGCTTGAAGCACACTGTCTGGTAGCCGTGAATTAAGGGCTGCCGCCTGACTTTCCAGCCAGTTAAAAAAGTCAATATCTCCAATTGCGCCATATTTTATAACTTCTGCGAGTCCGGCACTATATTCGCGTGCGGGCAATGTATTGAGCGTTTCACAATCAATGACTACGGCACTGGGTTGATGGAAAGCTCCCAATAAGTTTTTACCTGCAACATGATTGATGGCAGTTTTGCCACCAACAGATGCATCGACTTGTGCCAACAGAGTAGTTGGTACCTGGATAACATCTATGCCACGCATCCAACTGGCAGCTGCAAAGCCGGCCAAATCACCCACGACTCCTCCGCCGAGGGCAATAACGCAGGCATCACGGTTAGCCTTCATAGCAGCTAATTTATCGGTAACAGACTGCCACTGGATTATGGTTTTGTACTGTTCCCCATCTGGAAGTATGATTGTTTGATAATTATCTGTAGGCAGGGCTTTACAAAGGATATCCAGGTAGATTGGGGCGACGACATCGTTGCTAACTACTAGTGCTGCACGTTCTCCGACCAGCTTGGCCCAGAGCGCGCTATTGCTGAGATTGCCCTGACCAATATAGACCGGGTAATTTCTGCTCTTGGTTTGTACTTCGATTACTTCCATGGTAATTACTGGGTTCGGAGGCCGGAGTCTTCAAAATACAGACTTAATGCAGAAAGCACGTTAGTCGCCATCTGTGCGCTGTGGCGCTGGCCTGAATGCACAGTGACGTCAGCTAGTGACTGGTAAATCGGGTCGCGCTCAACATATAAACGAGTGAGTACTTCTTCCCGGTCGGGTACGCTGAGCAGAGGTCTTTTTTTGTCCATCTGTAGTCGTTCGAGTTGTTGATCTACTGTCGTTTTCAGATAGACTAAGATTCCATTACGACTCATTTTTTGACGGTTTTCTTCTGCCAGGACTGCACCACCACCAGTTGCCAGAACAATTTCAGGCTGTTCCAGTAATGATGCCAGTAGAGCCGATTCACGTTTACGAAAGCCACTCTCTCCTTCAATGTCAAAAATAGTTGCGATATCAACCCCGGTTTGTTTTTCCAACTCAGCGTCACAGTCAAAAAACTGACGGTTCAGTTTCTCTGCCAATTTTTTACCAACAGTAGTTTTGCCAGCGCCCATTGAACCGATTAAAATGATGTTTTGACTGAATTTCACTAAATTTTATACCTACGACAAGATAACTCCGTTACCATACAGCAACTTGAGTAGAGATTGGACAAGAAATGATCCGTTTTTTTATATTATTTGTAATCCTGTTAACAGGATTGTTTACATTAGAAATCATACAGCCTGTACAAGATTATATTATCTCACCCTTTACCGGTGTTTTGGCTCAGATTAGTGTGTTTATAATTCAGCTGTTTGACGACCAGGTTTTGGCTACCGGCAGAGTGATTCGCAGTCTTACCAATGGCTTTGCAGTGGAAATACAAGCGGGTTGCAATGGTGTTGAAGCGGTCATTATTCTGTTTGCCGCTCTGTTTGCTTTTCCAGCGCCGCTGAAGAATAAGTTGATCGGATTTTTTTGGGGTTTTCTAGCCATTCAGTTGTTGAATTTAGTCCGGATTATTTCTCTGTTTTATTTGGGTCAATGGAGTGAGACTGCATTTAAGTGGTTTCATCTATACCTCTGGCAAGCGTTGATCATTCTAGATGCTCTGGTTGTATGGTTAATCTGGCTGCGAACCTTACCAGAGAATAAACAACCGCCAGACGATCCTTCAGCACCAGGTGAAGATGCCACATGAGAATATCCCGGTTACTGCTTACCCCGTTTAGATTTAGAATGGATCAGGTTCAAAAAATGCGTAGTGCGACTGATAGATGTTGGCAGGAATGCCAGATGGTTGCTTAAACATGTCAATTTGGCAGCAGCATAAAATTGTCATCCCGACCTCCGGCCGCGGCTTCTATGACTGTAGCTCGAAGATAGCTGGTTTGGTGAATTCGAGTGGAATTCAGACCGGAATTTGCCATCTTTTTTTACAGCATACCAGCGCGTCTTTGATTTTGACCGAGAATGCTGACCCGAATGTACATGTAGATCTAGAAAACTATTTTTGTCAGCAAATCCCGGATGGCGGTAATCACTGGAAACATTCTGCGGAAGGGCCAGATGATATGCCCGCACATGTGCGTTCAATGTGGACCGGCAATGACCATAGTGTACCGATACACTCGGGACATTTAGCGCTCGGTGTTTGGCAGGGAATCTATCTCTGGGAGCATCGGTTTGCAACACACCAGCGGCAATTGCTCATCACTTTGAATGGGATGGTTCAAGCAGAGGGGTAAGGCTGATAGCTGTTCCCAAATTACAGCTGGAAAAAGCTGCTTACAACTAGTGCTCTAGGGGTTCAGTCAGATCTCCATTTTCATCCAGGCTCGGATATGGCAACTTATGCCGTTTGCAGTATTCGGCCAACACGGGATGCAGCCATTCAAAGCGTAAGCGTGCATGTTCATCAGTATCGAGACGGCTTTGTTGATACAGTCCTGCGGCTTGCCTTTGGCGTTGTGCTTCATAGAGAATAATCGCACAGGCAACTGAAACATTTAAACTGGGCGTCATACCCTGCATAGGGATAATGATTTCAGTGTCTATCGCGCTTAGGGTTGCAGTACTTACACCAGTCTTTTCTGTACCCAGCACCAATGCCGTCGGTTTACAGTAATCAACTTCTCTAAAATCAACCGCGCACTCAGAAAGGTGTGCAGCGAGTATTTGAAAGCCATCTTTTTTTAGCTTTCTAATCGCACTATTTGCACTGGCGTGTTCTTCAACCTCCAGCCATTTATGAGCGCCGGAAGAAATGTGACAGTATTCAGGTATGCCCCATTCATGCGGGACTGCATGTACACGTGGAATCCCTACAGCGTCACAGCTGCGAAGAATGGCCGAAAAATTGTGGGGTTTATAAACCTTTTCCAGCAGCACTGTCAGATCAGGTTGTCTGCGTGCAAGAACGTTGTCGACTCTGAGTAGTCGCTCCGGTGTCACTGTTTCTCAGCTATGCCTGAATTACTCAGTAAAAAACTGTTGCCTAAAATTCAGAATCATTATTTTTTCTTCGCCATCAGCGAGGATCTCAATCCGAAAATCGAATGTTTCTTCATTGTTAATTCTGAATTCACCAAGGTAATAAACTGCACCGGGATCGTCATCGCCAGCACTGGGCTCGCTGACTTCACGTAGCTGAATTTGACGCTGCTGACCGGTTAGATTTGTAGCTCCTGCGGATACTGTTGCATGCGCTGGTGTGGTAGTTTCACCCGTTTTTTTCAATACAGTGATATTCAAAAGCGCTCTGCTACCTGAGCGTAATATATTATTAGCCTTGGCGACTTGAGGTGGTAGCAAGTTTGTATTCAGAGCATTGTAATGCACAACATAATCGCCAAAATCCTGGGATTGTTGCCCCAGAGCGGAGCTACTGATGAGCAGTAGTAAACATCCCATCAGAGAAATAAATCTATTGTTCATAGTGCTACTCCGTAATTGTTCAGTATGAAATTTTGTCATTAAAGATACTATCGCATCACTAATAGCCTACCAGAACTCGTAGGAATTGTATCCCGACCAGCGCGATAAGTGCTGAAAAGTCAAAACCAGCGACAGCTGGGATATAGCGTCGAATAGGCAATAGGATTGGTTCAGTTAATTGATAAATTAACGGTATGATTGGGTGCCGAAATGATTGCCCCACCCAGCTGATTATTATCGACGCTATGATAAAGGTGCTGAATAAGGAAAGCACAATTTGTAGCATCCGGATAGCGCTGCGAGCAATGATTAGCAGAGGCTCGGATGCGATAGGATCCCAGATGGCAACGATAATAATAGTCGTCAGAATAAATAAGCACAAACTAGCACTATCCAGCCTTCCCCAGGGCGGTATTATTTTTCGTAGGGGTTTAACCAGTGGGTCGGTAGCAACAACCAGTAATTGAATTATTGGATTGTGATAGTCGGCTTTAACCAATTGTAATAACACTCTCAACAAGAGCACTAAAGAGTACAGTGTCAACAGAGTTTCGAATAGCCAGCTACCGGCATCTTGTAAATTATTCATGCTGAAAGATGAGTTCCTTGAGGTTGTTGCTAATCATCGCTGGATAGTTCCCGTCCTCGATCTCTTGCTGCAAGAATGGCTTTGACTAATGTTACATCACATTGCGCACCATCCAGCACAGCAACGGCGGCTTCTGTGGTCCCCCCGGGGGAGGTGACCCGTCGACGCAGTTCAGTGACATCAGTAGTGTCAGCCAATGCCAGCTTGCCGGACCCAATCACCGTATGAACTGCCAGAGTACCGGCGACCTCAGCGCTTAGTCCGGCAGCAACACCAGCATCGCGCATAGCCTCCATTAAATAAAAGACATAAGCCGGCCCAGTACCAGAAACGGCTGTGATTGCATCCATCAGGTTTTCTTTATCGATCCAGATAACCTCGCCCACCGTAGAGAGAATGTCTACTGCCCGGTGTTTATCTTTTTCCAGACAATGCTGATTGGCATAAAGGCCAGTGATACCAGCATCTACCAGCGCTGGAAGGTTTGGCATAGCGCGTACAATAGCGGTATTGCGACCCAGTTTATTTTCAATGGTTTGACAGGTTGTTCCAGCCGCGATGGAGATCAATAGCTGCTCGGGTTTTAGATGTTTACCAATTTGTTCAAATACCAGCGGGATAGATTGGGGTTTAACAGCGAGAATCACAGTGTCCGCCCCCTCTATGGCCTGGCTACCTCGCGCAAAGGTTTTAACAGGAAATCTGGATTCAAGCTGTTTCCGCGCACTTTCTTTTGGTTCTGCAACCTGGATAGAGGATTGGCCTGTACCGTTGGGTACGCGTGCGTAAAGGCCACCAATAATTGCGCTGGCCATATTACCGCCACCGATAAAGCAAATACTACTCATGCAGCGTTCTCCAGCTAATTTTCTTATGTTCTATCATATTGTCGCTTATTGCCACAGCTGCTCGCTGCATAATATCGGCAGAGAATACACAGATGCTTAAAAGCATTGCAGCAATGATTTCCTGAATAGATCATTCAGGCCGGCCGTTTGCGAGGGCCAAACAGGGAGGTACCAATTCTGACCATGGTACTGCCAGCTGCAATAGCAGCTTCAAGATCTAAAGACATGCCCAATGATAGCGTATCAATCTTCATGGACAGGGGTTTAATTTGGTTAAATAGGGAAACCATTTTTTGCAGGCTGGCATTCTGTTGCTGAAGTGATTTGCCTGGGTCTGGTATTGCCATTAATCCGCGTAAGCAAATGCCAGGCAGGCTAATGGCTAATTCTGCGAATTCAGTAACATCAGCTGCAGCAATGCCTCGTTTTTGTTGTTCTTCATCAATATTTACCTGCAACAAAATATCGAGTGGTTTTTTTTCCAGGGGTCTTTGAGACGATAAGCGCCGAATCAATTTTATTGAATCCACGCTTTGTACCCAATCAAAGTTCTCAGCAATTTTCCGACTTTTATTGCTTTGAATGGGCCCAATAAAATGCCACTCAATTGACAGCTCGTTCAGTTCAGCCATTTTCAAGAGGGCTTCCTGTAGGTAGCTTTCACCAAATGCGTGTTGCCCCAGTAGGTATAATTGGCGAATCTTATCCGTGGGCTGCAGTTTACTGACCGCTAATAATGCAACCGAGGTTGGTGAGTGTGTGCTGTTGCTAACGGCATCAGAAATTCGCTTAAGGGTGCTTATATATGATTGAGAAATTTGGGACATAGGGACTTAAAAGTATTAAAGTAATGTCATAGCTGCCATTGAGTTACAGTATATAGCTAAAGTACATCGCAACGGTACAGGTGCCTAGGGGACAACAGGGTCTATAAACATGGATGTTTAAGCAGTATTTCCGAAATATTCTATAATGAAGTTAAGGGAATCTAATCACAGACAGTAAACAGTGCAACATTTAAAGCACTTGAAACTGAGGGAAGCAAATGGATATTAATGAACTACTCGCCTTTTCGGTTAAGAATAAGGCATCTGACCTACACATATCGGCAGGTATGCCACCTTTGATTCGTGTCGACGGTGATATCAGGCGACTGGATTTACCATCACTGGAAAATAAAGATTTGCTTGAGCTGGTATATAGCACGCTCAACGATCACCAGCGTCGGGATTTTGAAGCCAATCTTGAAGTTGATTATTCCTACGCAGTGCAGGATGTTGCCCGCTTTCGTGTAAATGCATACCATCAGGATCGTGGGATTGGCGCTGCATTCCGTACCATCCCCACCAATATTTTGACGCTTGAAGATCTGCAGGCACCAGCAATATTTAAGGAAATTATTAATGTCCCCCGGGGCTTAGTGCTGGTCACAGGGCCTACGGGTTCGGGTAAATCGACAACGCTGGCAGCGATGGTCGATCATATAAATACTACAACCCGAAGTCATATTCTTACTATTGAAGATCCGATAGAATTCCTGCATAAACCTAAGCAGTGTCTAGTCAATCAGCGAGAAGTTCATCGAGATACACATGGCTTTAACCAGGCACTACGATCCGCTTTGCGTGAGGATCCTGACATTATTCTGGTTGGTGAAATGCGTGATATTGAGACCATTAGACTAGCAATGACAGCTGCAGAAACTGGACATTTGGTGTTTGCGACCTTGCATACCAGTTCTGCTGCCAAGACTATCGATCGTATTATTGATGTATTCCCGGCTGGGGAAAAAGCTATGGTTCGCTCGATGTTGTCAGAATCATTGCGTGCGGTTATTGCGCAGACACTTATGAAGCGCGTTAGCGGTGGCCGGGTAGCAGCACATGAAATTATGATTGGGACACCAGCGATTAGAAACCTGATACGTGAGGACAAAGTTGCACAAATGTATTCTTCAATCCAAACTGGACAGAATGTGGGTATGTGCACACTTGATCAAAATCTTGAAGTAATGGTTCGCCGTGGATTGATTGCAAAACATGAAGCTGCTCGTCGTGCGGTTGATAGAAAATTATTCGTATAAGAGGGGTATGCTATGAATAGAGTACATGGATGGCTACAAAAACTTTATGAAACCCGGGGTTCGGATTTATTTGTCACTGCTGGATTGCCACCTAGCCTGAAAATTGATGGTGTTATTCAACCTATTGAAGATGCCGCGCTCACTGCTGATGAGACCAAACAGCTAGTGTTTTCTATTATGAACTCGCATCAGTCAGAAGAGTTCGAGAATACCAGAGAGTGTCAGTTTGCTGTCGCGCTTAATGATGATGCGCGTTTTCGTATTAGTGCATTTTATCAGCAGGGATGTATCGGAATAGTCTGCCGTTTAATTGAGACACGAATACCTCAAATTGAAGAACTGGGAATGCCCCAAATTCTTGTTGATTTGGCAATGGAAAAGCGAGGTATTATTTTCTTCGTTGGAGCGACAGGTTCAGGTAAGTCTACCTCTCTGGCCGCCATGGTTGGTCTGCGAAATCAGGCAATGACCGGGCATATTATTACGATTGAAGATCCGATCGAATTTGTCCATAAGCATGCAAAAAGTATGATCACCCAACGTGAGGTAGGGGTTGATACAGAATCATTTGATGTCGCTTTGCGTAACACTTTACGGCAGGCGCCAGATGTTATTCTGATTGGCGAAATTAGAACCAGAGAGTCTATGCAACATGCGCTGACATTTGCCGAGACTGGACATTTGTGTTTGTGTACTTTGCATGCAAACAACGCTAATCAGGCAATGGATCGAATTCTTCACTTCTTCCCAGAAGATGAGAGGGATCAGGTATTACTTGATCTGTCATTTAATCTGAAAGCCATCATTGCTCAACAATTATTGCCATCAATCGACGGTGGCAGGCGCTGGGCCGCAGTTGAAGTGCTGATAAATACACCGCTGATGCAGCAAAAAATACGCCAGGGCGACATCCACGAACTTAAAGATATTATGAAACGCTCCGGACATCTGGGGATGATGACTTTTGATGAGTGCCTGTTCAATATGTACATGGCTGAACGTATTTCCTATGAAGAGGGAATGCGGCATGCTGATTCAAAAAATGAATTCCGCTTGCAGGTAAAACTGGCCAAAGGTGGTTCTGCAGAAGAATTGGCGAAAACACTTGAAGGCGTGAATTTAGTTGACGATTAGCCTGGTTTTCGATTAACGATCTCTTAACTATGAGGAGAGTATGCTTTGATATTGAGGTCAGGTAAAAACACTACCGCCTGTATCTCAGTGAGACAAAAGTGAGCGGGGCTACAAGGCTTAAGCAAACAAGAATTTGCTTGGGCCTTTTCTGTATTTGGCTCAATAGCTTAAGCCTTCATCAGGCGTTACAATAATTACAGTTATCCATTGCAGGTGGCAAAATGAAAATATTAATCATTGAAGATAATCCGGATATCGCTGCAAATATTGGCGATTATCTTGAGGATAATGGACACACTGTCGACTTCGCCGGCGATGGTATAACCGGCTTGCATCTGGCAATTGTTAATGACTTTGATGCAATAATTCTGGATTTGCAATTACCCGGAATGGACGGTCTGGATGTGTGTCGCAAGTTGCGTGAGGACGCGCGTAAAGATACCCCTGTATTAATGTTGACCGCTCGTGATCGTTTGGAAGATAAGCTGGCGGGTTTTGAGCATGGGGCAGATGACTACCTGGTTAAGCCATTTGAACTTCAGGAGGTTCAGGCAAGGCTACAGGTTCTGGTTAAGCGCGGGCGCACAGTACAGCCAAGAGAGTTGGTTGTTGGGCCGCTTAAATATAATCTGGATACAGTCATTGTAGAACGAGATGGCAAAGTGCTGGATCTGAATCCCATTGGTTTGAAATTGCTACAAAAACTGATGGAAACTGCACCCAATGTGGTGATTAGAAGAGACTTGGAGCACCATGTCTGGGGAGAAGAAATGCCAGATAGCGACAGTCTTCGGGTGCACATTCATACCCTGAGATCGGTGATTGACAAGCCTTTTAAATCAGCAATGATTCAAACACGGCACGGTATCGGATACCGACTGACTGATCCGAATGCGGTATCGACGTAGGCTTCGAAGCCGAATAATATTTTCTTTTCTGCTGTTCGGTACTCTACTGAGCGGCTTGTTTGCCCTTGCCACTGTGGTTTTGCAAGATTATCTTGAGAATCAGCTGGTCGCGGAAACCCTGAAAAAAGAACTCGATAATTACATCGTCGAGAAGCGACGCAATCCCGGCCTTATTGAGCCATTTCATACACGTATTGAAGGCTATGTAACCGCACCTGATAAAGCAGATATTGTGCCATCAATATTCAGGGATTTACCAGCGGGCGTGCATAAAGTGAGCAACGATGTTGGCACATGGCGGGCGGCCATTCGCAAAGATCCTGATCTTTGGGTGTTTCTGACCCAGGATATTAGTGACAGCGTACGCATGGATCAGCGTCTTAATTGGTCACTGATTGGGGTGGTAGGTCTATTTTCTTTATTTTCCCTGCTGTTAGGGCGCTGGTCATCAGGACGCGTTATGAAGCCGGTGGCAGATCTTGCCAGACGCCTTTCCAAGTTTGATGATTCTGCTAAGCCAGAGACATTGGCACAGTACTTTGCTGATGATGAAGTCGGTCAATTGGCTTCTGCGCTCGATCATTATGCGGATCATTTACATCATCTTGTTGAGAGAGACCGCGAGTTTAACGCAGATGTTTCGCATGAGCTGCGCACGCCATTGACAGTTATTTCAGGCGCTACGGAATTATTGCTGAATCAAAAAGATCTGCCCGATAAAGTACGTACCCGGCTATTACGAATTGCTAGAGCGGCCCGACAATCTGCGGACACAACCAATGCACTGCTACATCTTGTGCGTGCAGAAAAGGGTGTGAATGAAGATAGTCGTTCCCAGGATGTATTTGCTGTGGTTAAAGATTTAATCACCCATTACCAGCCATTAATTGGAAATAAACCGTTACATTTAACCGCTCGGCAGTTAAATAAAGTTAGCGTTATTGCTCCTGAGTCAGTAATTGCCGTCACCATTGGTAATTTAATTGGTAACGCTGTCAGGTACACCCATGAAGGCACTATTGATGTCATTATTGGCGATGGAATTGTTGAAGTTCTGGATACGGGGCCTGGAGTACCAGAGGAAGAAATATCTGCCCTTTTTCAGCGGCACTACCGCGGTCATAAAGTAGTTGGAAAAGGTTCTGGGCTCGGCTTGGCAATCGTTCAGCGTCTCTGTGATCTTTACCACTGGCGAATTGAGATTAATAATCGGCCATCTGGTGGCTTACGTGCTGCCATTCGCTACTATGCAGACGCGGATGAATAGAGACTGATGTTGGTGCATTACTAGCGCGCTCTTGTTTGGGGAAAAAGACCATGGCACTAATCACTTGCAACAAATGTGGAGACCGATTCTCTAACTTAGTCTCGGCATGTCCTGGATGCGGTTTTGATTCAACAAATCTGGATGTTGCACAGATCAAAAAGACTGCACTACGTGAATTCAGGACACGCATGTATCATTTAAAAATGGTTTCTTATGTTGCGCTAACACTGATTACCGTTGGTTTTATCTGGTATTGGAATGCCAGCTTAAAATTACAGATCATTCCAGGCTGGGGGCCATGGATATTAATTGGTATTGGTGCAGTAGCGTATTTAGTAATCAGAGGCTTGATGATTCAAGCCAAATTGAAATATCGGAAAGTTGCCAAACTTAAATCTGGTTGAATTAACGAATTCGTTTCACTTTTACCGCAGAATTATGGCCGCCAATCGATAGG
>CAXMRK010000023.1:0-16191 GCA_964195815.1 uncultured Acidimicrobiia bacterium
GCTCTGTGAGCATAGAAATATCCCCGCTACTGTTGTTTACCCCAAACGTTTTTGTGAACCTGGAAGACCCCTCAGCGCTGTTGCAATTAACCGCTCGCTACGATTGGAAGCAAAATCTTACGGTGTTAGCTGCGATTAATATTCCTGTGGGATCAAAAGGCACAGAGTACGGCGGCATCGAAGTACCGTTTACAGCTAAATATCTTTCTACCGACTCTGGGGTTTTTGCTCAGTTGGCCTGGTATTTCTAAATCATAAATTGAAGATCAAAAAAAACCGGACAGTCAATACCGCCCGGTTTTAGTTTTTGTTAGTACGGAAAGATTAATCTATTGTTTCGATTTCTTGTTCATGGATTATGATCATGTGTTTTTTGACCTCATGAACAACGTCACCATCTTCAGCATTTACCTTGATCCGCTTGATGATGTGTTTTTCACCAATGTCAGAAACCCAGGCATGGCCTGAATCTTCATGCAGACAGTTAGTATTATTACTATCAACTTCTGTTACGACTACCATTTCATGAGCATCATGTGCACAATCCTCACAATCAGAATCTACAATCACTTCAATATTACATTCGACATCAGTAAAGTCAGGCATTGGAGCAATTTCTTCACCATCAACCAGAACTTCAACTCCCTTTTCTGTGCGTGTCAAAGTAAGTTCTTTGCCGCTTTCTGTATAAATGACTTCTGACTCCCCAATCGCGAGATGGGATAAATCAGTTTCCTGTAAATTGAAATCATCACCCTTGAGCTTGATGATCACAGTCTCTTCTGCATTGGCTACAAAAGCCCAACTTAGAAAGAGGGAAATGATAAGGGTATTACGAAATATCGAGGTAATCATAAGCTGAGTTCTCCGTGGATAATATTATTTAGATTGTTAATGCTCCGATATTTTGTTTTTACCGGATACAAATAGAAGACGACAGGCCTGTTCGATTGGTCGCAAAAATAAATTATTTTTTTTAAATAATCTGGCTTCATCAGCAATAAATTACCAGATAAAACAAAGATTTAAAAATTTATTTTGCTAAGTTATTGATTAATTTCAGCGTTGACAGAAGCTACTGACAGGCGTATCGTTTACATCTTAAACACAAGATCTTGTGTTTTTAGGGGACTTTCAACACAATCTATTGTGTCATGAAAATAATCATAAAAAATAAAAACTAAAAGTATAATCAAATAATTAGAGAGAAATATTAATGGGCAGCGTGCGGGTTAAAGCTCTGGATACAGAAAACAAAGAGATTCCTCTACAACCAGCCTCGCTGGATATATGGGATAAAAAGTACCGGTTGAAGAATAAAGACGGTGAACCGGTTGACCAAACAATTGATGATACATTCACTCGGGTTGCACAGGCTTTGGCAGGTGTTGAACTTGATGAAGAAAAGCGTGAGCACTGGTACAAGGAATTTTTATGGGCATTGCGTAGAGGTGCGATCCCTGCGGGTAGAATTACCTCAAATGCAGGTGCGCGTGAACATAAACCGGCCACTTCAACTATTAACTGTACTGTTTCTGGAATTGTTGAAGATTCGATGAATGGTATTTTGGATAAAGTTCATGAAGCCGGTTTGACCTTGAAGGCTGGTTGTGGAATTGGCTATGAATTTTCCACATTACGACCTAAAGGTGCTTATGTGTCTGGGGCAGGAGCCTATACGTCCGGCCCGATGTCGTTTATGGATATCTACGACAAAATGTGTTTTACCGTATCCTCTGCAGGCGGACGCCGTGGTGCCCAAATGGCTACTTTCGATGTTGGTCATCCGGATGTAATGGAATTTGTTCGAGCTAAACGTGAAGCTGGAAGATTACGCCAGTTCAATTGCTCACTACTGGTTACACACGAGTTTATGCAAGCTGTTGAGTCCAAAGAAGACTGGCCGCTGGCTTTCCCGATTAGGCAAAAAGAAATCGGCGACCTGGACGTGGCAGATACAACTCAAGTTATCTGGCGTGACTGGCCGACAACTAAAGGTTATATCACCAACGAAAGCGGTGAAGTCGCTTGTAAGATATTTAGTCAGATCCCGTCGCGCAGGCTCTGGGATATGATCATGACTTCAACCTATGATTTTGCAGAACCAGGTTTTATTTTGATCGACAGTATTAATGATTCTAATAATAACTGGTTTTGTGAAAATATCCGCGCTACTAACCCCTGTGGCGAACAGCCTTTGCCACCCTATGGGGCCTGTCTGTTGGGTTCAATTAATTTGACCCGTTTTGTAAATAAACCGTTTACAAGCGATGCCAGTTTTGACTGGGATGATTATCGTAAAACAGTGAAAATATTCTCACGGATGCTGGATAACGTAGTTGAAATTAATGGCTTGCCACTTGAAAAACAGCGCAAGGAAATTGAACGTAAGCGTCGTCATGGAATGGGCTTTCTAGGCCTTGGGTCTACATTGACTATGCAACAATTAAAGTACGGTTCAGCTGAGTCTCTTAAGTTTACCGAACGGGTTTCACGGGAGATGGCGCTGGCAGGTTGGGAAGAAGCTCTGGAGTTGAGTCGGGAGAAAGGACCTGCGCCTATTATGAATGAAGTCTTTGAGGTAACACCCAAAATGTTACGTCAGCGACCAGAGATGATTACAGATGGTTATAAACTAGGTGACAAGCTTCCGGGTAAAGTTCTGCACACTAAATATAGCCGTTATATGCAGAAAGTCGCTGAGTACCGGCCAGAACTGGTTGCCGCATTGATAGAAGAGGGTGCGCGCTGGACCCATCACACATCAATTGCACCGACGGGTACTATTTCGTTATCACTTGGTAATAATGTCTCCAATGGAATCGAACCCAGTTTTGCTCACCATTACTCCCGAAACGTAATCCGTGAAGGCCGCAAATCTAAAGAAAAGGTGGAGGTATTTAGTTACGAGTTATTGGCGTACCGCGAGTTAATAAATTCCAAAGCCATGCCAGATTCGGATAAGCCAGAGGAGCAATTACCTGAATATTTCATTACCGCAGATTCAGTGCAACCCTGTGAGCATGTGGATGTCCAGGCTGCTGCACAAATGTGGATTGATTCTTCAATTTCAAAAACTGCAAACGTACCGACTGATTATCCGTATGAAGATTTTAAAGACATCTATATGTATGCCTGGAAAAAAGGACTCAAGGGTTGTACTACCTTCCGTTTTAATCCTGAGGCTTTCCAGGGCGTGTTAGTAAAAGAGGAAGATCTAGAAAAAACTACCTATCGGTTTGTGCTCGATGATGGTCAGATTATTGAGGTCAAGGGTAACGAAAGCATAGATTACGATGGTGAAACGCATACAGCAGCTAATTTATTTGATGCTCTGAAAGAAGGCTATTACGGTAAATTTTAGTACTTCGTGTGTCTGTTTAATTCCTTAGCTTTGCTGTTTACTACAGTAAATTACAGAATAAGAAAAGAAAAAATATGGGCGTTTACGTCCGGAGAAAGTGATGACCGTAAAAATTGAAGGCAAAATTGTCGACTTTGAAGTGCTCTCTGAAGAAAAGAAGCAACAAGAAAAAAAGAAAACTCAGGTAGAAAGACCTTCCGATAATATTATTCGGATGACAGAGGCGGTTCAGCGCCCCGAGGGGTTTGAGTCACTGGAAGGATCTACTTATAAGATTAAAACTCCTATGGATGATCATGCCATGTATGTCACGATTAATGACATGGTGCTTAATGGTGGTACTGATAACGAAACTCGGCGGCCTTTTGAGATTTTTATCAACTCAAAAAATATGGATCATTTCCAATGGATCGTGGCCTTGACTCGGTTAATGTCTGCCGTCTTCCGCAAGGGCGGGGATGTGACGTTTTTGGCTGAAGAATTGCAGGCAGTGTTTGACCCTAAAGGCGGTTACTTCAAACCAGGTGGAAAGTTTGTTCCATCCATCGTTGCTGATATTGGGGGTGTGGTAGAGCATCATCTTGTTAAGATCGGCTTGATTGTGCCGGATGAACTATCAGAGCAACAGCAGTTAATCTTGAATCAAAAACGCTTCGAAGCAGAAGCAGCAGAAAAACAAATTGATCAGAAGGTAACAAGTATTGCTTCCGAGGATGCTGGTTATCCAGCCTCTGCGACTCTTTGTAATAAGTGCCACACCAAAGCCGTTGTGGTGATGGATAATTGTGCCACGTGTCTTTCCTGTGGTTATTCCAAGTGTGGTTGAAGCAGACTTAGTAGCATTCACTAAAAGGTATAATTCTTAAGCCCATCCCGAAATTGGGATGGGAGCAGCTCAGAGTAAAAACAGGGGATCACGGCGCGCTTCCTTGCACTGTGTGATCACTGCGTTTCCTTACGCATTATCTACAAGCGCGTAGATGTCCCTGTGGAATAGAGTGGTTCCCGATTTAAATTCACTAAAATTTCAGGCGCGATTTGATTCAATTCAATATCACCAATTGACAACGCTTTTATTTCAACAACTGCATTGGTAATGTCCATATTATTTTCCAAATAATCTTTGAGCTTTTGTTTACTAATGCATTTTGCAAATAAGATTTGGTCGAGTACGCGTATTTTCCATAACATTTGATACACTCCCTCTCTGTTTATAGTTAAAATTGGTACAGAGGATTATTAATCTCTTTTCTCGATAATATCCATAAGTTAATGAAAATGCAAGTAAATAGCATAAATAACCTTATTGTATCGGTGATAAATCTACTGCTGTGATACTACAAAAATCCTTATATAGGAAATATAATGCAAGAATTAAATATCAGGAATATTGAGTCAGGTGCTGAAGAATTAAAGCCTCAGGTTATCAGAACTCCAATACTTGAATGGCCAGTAAATATGGCTGCAAAGAGATTCTCACAAAACACACGGGTTATTGCAAAACTTGAGCTGTTTCAACATACGGGTAGTTTTAAAGCTCGCGCTGCATTGCTGGCAATGAAGTCTTTAGATTCAGCCCAGCTTGAGCGTGGTGTTACAGCTGTTAGTGCAGGTAATCATGCGGCTGCTGTTGCCTGGGCAGCTGCACAAGCTGGAACATCAGCTAAAGTAGTGATGCCATCAGCATCGAATCCATACCGGATTTCTTTGTGTCGAGGCTACGGAGCAGAAGTTATCCTGGTGGATAATGTACACACTGCTTTTGAAAAAGTGAAACAGATAGAAACAGTTGAGGGGCGTTTTTTTGTACACCCGTTTGAAGGTAAAACGGTAGCCACGGCAACCGCAACTCTTGGCCTGGAGTTTCACCAGCAACTGAGCAATGCAGCTTGTAATCTCGATGCCTTGATTATTGCAGTTGGCGGAGGTGGGTTGTGTGCTGGTGTTTCAAGCGCCAGCCGTTTGCTGAATCCTGATTGCGAAATTTACGCAGTTGAGCCGGAAGGCGCAGATACTATGTATCAAAGTTTCCTTGCTGGCAGTCCACAAAAAATAGAAACAGTAACGACCATTGCTGATAGTCTTGGCTCGCCACATGCCGCCCCCTTCAGCTTTTCTTTATGTCATAACAATGTAGATCGAGTGGTCAGAGTATCTGATGATGAGATTCTCAAGGCCATGTATCTGGTTTTTCAAGATTTAAAGTTGGCTGTTGAGCCCGCTGCCGCAGCTGCCGTTGCGGCAGTAGCAGGCCCCTTAAGGGAGACACTGGCTGGAAAACAGGTTGGAGTGATTATCTGCGGCGCCAATATTGACGCCGAGAGCTTTCAGAAGATGCTACAGCGTGGTGCAGAATTAAGTGAAGTTAGTCGCTAATCTTTACCTGTCTCAAACAGGGCTTTCATTGCCACTACAAAAACGGCACCAGAAACAAATAATAAAATATTACTGGTTACTTGAGTAACGATTTCGCCAACGGCTGGAATGCTACGAAAGGCAGTCGCTGAAAGGGTTAATGCGATACCGGCTATAAGAAATGTACGGGTTTCGGTCGCTGTAATATTAAGTAGCCCAACAACAGCTCCAAGTATAACCAGAGTCCATGGTAGCCAATGCCATTCAAGTCCCAGGCCTGCTGCTGCTGATGCAATAATTCCGATAATAAATAGAACTTTTCCCAGATATTCCATGAATTTCCTCACGTGTAGTTACAAGTCCCCGCAAAGATTGTATAGCTAGTTAGAGCAATCACGCAAACATTGTGTGATTAATCTTAATGAGTTTTGTTAAGATATTTCACAGGATCAATATCATATGAATTCAAATGATATGCCTGCAATAATGCTGAAAGCACGTGAAGCTCTATATTGTGGGCGAGAATGAGGGTTAAATGAATAAAATATGGAAGTGGATTTGGTTGCTAATCTTTTTTGCAGTGCTGGTTTGGTCAGGCATAGAACCCAAAGATAGATTGACCTGGTGGTTGGAAGTGGCACCCGCATTAATTGGTCTGGCTTTAATTGTTTTGACCTACAAAAAATTTCCTTTAACCCCCTTGTTATATCTGCTCATACTGATTCATTCGATTATCTTGATGGTAGGTGGGCACTATACCTATGCAGAAGTCCCACTTTTCGATAATTTGGCTGAGTTATTCGGTAGCGAGAGAAATAACTTTGACAAGCTGGGGCACTTAGCTCAGGGTTTTATTCCTGCAATTGTCGCGCGTGAAATTTTAATCCGTAATCAGGTATTTGCTAAGCGTGGATGGTTGAACCTAACCATTGTTAGTCTGTGCCTGGCATTTAGTGCATTTTATGAATTGATTGAATGGTGGGGTGCGCTACTCATGGGAAGTGATGCAGAAGCATTTCTTGGCACTCAAGGTTATATATGGGATACCCAGTCTGATATGTTTATGGCATTAATTGGAGCGGTGGTTGCATTGCTGTTGTTATCTGGTCTACATACCAGACAGATGCTGAAAAGAGGGTATCTCAGTGGTTGAATTAATCTTCTGTAAACGGAACAGCACTTTCTTCAGAATTTACATCCACTAATTTCTCGACAGTTTGTCTGGCGTTTTCCAGTAATTGCTGGCAGTGGCGTGTTAGCTCAACACCGTGCTGAAATTGTGCTAATGATTCGTCCAGACTTAAATCACCTGATTCCATTTGCACTACCAGTTTTTCAAGCTCTTCGAGGCTTGCTTCAAAGTCGTTATTTGATTTTTTGTTTGTGCTTGTCATTGTCGTGATTCTTTTTTAATTGGGTGAGATCTGTTTTTATATTTTAGCAAGGATGAGAGGTAACTGTGAAAATGGTTATTTATTTGGCTTCAAAATACGCTTTCGGAAAATTTTCCAGGCATTGTTTTGCGGTTGCCAGATGATGGCATTGCCCATTTGCTTTAACTGTTGGCAGAAGCTTTCATCAAGCCATAAATCACCTATAGCAATTAATTTCTCCGCTGACCAGAGCAGGGGAATTTCTGACCTCAACCAGGGCGGTATCCCGGCTTCCTGAAATAATTTTTTAAGGGTATGTGATCCCTGGCGTGCGAATAAATTAATATTTTCGCCGCCCTGGCGGTTGCTGACAGAATAATCTTCGGTATTAAAATCAACAGCTGTTCTAAATTTCAATCTGCCATACCAGCTGGTATTTTGATGCCAAGATTCAGTAGGCCGCTTAATCGGCGGGTTTGTGCAGATTGCATTCAGGTAAAGATAATTGCCATGACTTGCCATCCTTTGGTCTTGCCAGCGCAGTTCGCAACGGGCATCAGGGCCAGAGTTACAAAGCTGTTTAGTAAAGTCACTCAGTTTGCTTAGCCCCGGTGTTTGCCGGCCCTGGCGGCGGATCCAGCTGCGTATGATTAGATGCTGGCGTCGATAGGGAAGTTCGCAAAACTCATCCAGTTTCAGGCGTTGCAGTTGTTGATCAAGTTTGGTTTTTTGTAAGCGCTGAATATCCTGATTCGCCAGATCAGCAAGGTTTTCCATTGCATCGCTACAGTGAATGGCAGTTTGGTTAATGCTATCAACAGCTTCTGGCCAGGCTTCATTGAGTAAGGGGATTACCTTATGTCGGAGAAAATTACGGCGCAAAGAAATATCCTTATTAGAGGGATCATCGCTCCAGCTTTGCTGTCTTGATTCGACATAATTCAGTAATTGTTGTCGGCTTGTGTTCAGTAGCGGGCGCCCAAGCCAACCGCTATTCCAGCGGCGCAAAGGGTGGATAGCAGCTAGCCCCTCAACTCCGCTTCCCCGCATCAGGTGCAGGAGCAGGGTTTCACTCTGATCATCAGCGTGTTGGCCTGTAAGCAGAAGGTCTCCTTCATGCGAGATGCTGGCCAGTGCCGTATAACGTGCTTCTCTGGCACGTGCTTCCAGTCCCTTTCGGTTAGAATTGCTGAGCTTGGCGTTGAGCAGTTGATAGGGTAGCTTAAGTTGTTCGCATAGTGTCTGGCAGTGTTGTGCCCATTGATCAGCCTGTGCTTGAATACCATGATTCACGTGTGCTACCAACAAGGGGGCGGCTAAGCTATTTCTGATCTGATGCATAGCCAGCACCAGAGCTGTTGAATCGACTCCCCCGCTAAAGGCAAGCAGGAAGCGCTTGAAGCGCTTTTGCTCAGGAAGTACAGCTTGTTTCTCTAAAATCCAGCGAGATAATTCATCCGCATCAAATACTGTCTGGGTATTTTCTGCTTTAGCCACTGAAACTACCGTAACTGAGTAGACGTTGATAACGCTTATCCAGCAAGGCAGGAGTCTCCATAGCAGTGAGTTCTTTTAGCTGTGCTTCAAGAACATCAGCAATATTAGCTGCTGCTTTTTCAGGATCACGATGTGCTCCACCAACGGGTTCCTGGATGATTTTATCTACCAGCCCAAGGCTTTTTACACGCTCAGAAGTGATCCCAAGAGCTTCGGCTGCGGTCTCCGCGTATTTTGCATCTTTCCACAAAATGGAAGCGCAGCCTTCAGGTGAAATAACCGAATAGGTTGCGTATTCGAGCATATTAACCCTATCACCCACACCAATAGCCAAAGCACCACCTGAACCACCTTCGCCGATAACCGTGCAGATAATAGGTACAGCTAAGGTTGACATCACTTCAAGGTTGCGTGCGATCGCTTCAGATTGGCCTCGTTCTTCCGCACCGATACCCGGATAGGCACCAGGTGTATCAATAAAGGTTAATACAGGTATACAAAAACGGGCAGCCAGTTCCATCAGACGTTGTGCTTTACGGTAACCTTCGGGGCGTGCCATACCAAAATTACGGTTGACTTTTTCACGCGTAGAACGGCCTTTCTGTTGCCCAATAACAACCACAGGTTGGCCACGAAAATTACCCAGGCCCCCAATCATGGCCTGATCATCAGCAAAAGCTCTATCACCATGCAGTTCCTGAAAATCTTCAATCAGCAGTTCAATATAGTCGAGCGTATAGGGCCGTTGTGGATGGCGGGATAATTGCGTCATCTGCCAGGGGCTGAGATTTTTGAATATCCCTACCATCTTTTGCCGCATTTGATTTTTCAGCCGTTGTATTTCTTTTTCAAGATCGACAGCATTGTCACTGCCTACATGACGCAGTTCGTCGATCTTAGCTTCGAGTTCAGCAATTGGTTGCTCAAATTCCAGAAAATTTGGATTCATAAAAACACCAGTATTAATTATGTGCCAATTATAGCGCTACTATCAGAGACTATCAGTCATTTTTTAAAGTGATCTGCTTTGTGTTCAAACGAAGCGGGATATTATCAATGTTCCAATGCGTAATTGCCCAATCCCAGAGCGCTTCCAGATCAGAAATTTCAGCTGGTGGCGCCTGGCCCAACAAAGTTAGAGCCAGATGTATAGCGGCCGGTGGTTGCAATTGATTAAGCGGGTCATCTTTATCGCGTTTGCTGAGTTTTCTGCCATTTGTGTCAGTTAGCAGGGGGATATGCAAATATTTTGGCTGTGGCAATCCCAAACATTCTTGTAAATATAGTTGCTTAGGAGTTGAATCGAGCAGATCACAACCGCGAACGACTTCCGTTATCTGCTCGTTAGCATCATCTACAACAACTGCCAGTTGGTAAGCAGGCAAATTGTCGCCACGCCAGATAATAAAGTCACCGATATCTTTTGCCAGAGAATACAACTGTGATTTTTGTAAGCCATCATTAACCAGTAATTGTTGTTCATTAACCCGTATTCTGATGGCGGTGGCAGCTAAGTTGAGTGCACGGCACGTTCCTGGGTAGAGATTAAACCCTTCAAGCTGTTTGCGTGAACATGCACAACGAAAAGCTTTGCCGGTTGATAGTAGTTGTGCAACGGCCTGTTGGTATGTGGGCGTATTATGGCGTTGATAGCTGATTGGTTCATCTGCAACCATGCCTAGTGATTTAAGGTCTCTGATGATACCTGCAGCACTGCCAGCCACTTCGCGTGGGGGATCTATATCCTCAATCCGGACGAGCCATTGACCCTTATGCTTACGTGCCTGGAGAAAAGACGCCACAGCCGTGAGCAGAGAGCCTAAGTGTAGATCTCCAGTAGGAGAGGGGGCAAAGCGCCCCCGATATAGTTTAGTCATGCATTCTGTGAGATAAAATTACTGGGCAGCAACGCGAGTCTTATGTTTCAGATAATCACCCTGAACCAACTCGATACCGGTAGACCAGATGGTAGAAAGTTCAGTGGCACTTCGAACTTCACCAGCGATCACCTGAATATTGTTCTTTTTAGCCTGTTGCACAATTGGTTGTATCTGGTTGCGTGCTTTTACATCCGTAGCGAGTAGCCGGATTACCTCAGTATCCAGTTTCAGGAAACTGACAGGTAAATGCTGTAAAGCTGCCATAAGGCTATTCTCACCACTGAAATCAGAAATGCTAAATTGACACTTGAGACTCTGGAGTGCAGTTACCAATTGTTTGGCTGGCTTGAGATTTCGGGCAATTTCTGTGCCGGACAATTGCAACACCAGGCGGCTGCTATCAGCTCCAGTGGTCTCAAATTGTTGTTGCAACCAGCTTGGGAATGAGGGGTCTTCAATAGAGCTATTGCTCAGCGTGTAAAAATAGGTACTGATTTCAGTGGCTGACTCAGGATGAGAAATCATATTGAGCAATTCTGGGAGCATAACCCGATCAAGTTCAATTGCTAATTGGTGTTCTTCAGCTTTGGGCATATAGTCTGCTGGTGCGATTTCTTCCTCACCTTCACGTAAATAAGTGAAAGCCTCAATAAATAAATCCTGATCTGGTTCAGCAACATCTACGATCGCCTGTTGAATGATTAACAGGTTCTCGTGTGAGTGATTAATGGCATAGCGTAAGCGTTCACCCCAGTGCCCTTCATCATCGCTACCATCAACGGATGTGAGTTTAGGACGGTATCGGCTAATTCGATCACCGCCATCTTCTTTTGCAGATTGGAGCGCTGCCGAGCTTTGGCGCAATAATTCGTCGGGAATAATCCGCATTTGTCCAATATAGGTCAGTCCAATGCTACAAGTGGCGGTGATATTATGATCACCTAAATCAAACATGCTGTCGCGACAGCGTTGTAAGATGTTATTTGCGATGCCTTCAATTTGATCTTTGCTATCAGCGCGAATTAGCGCAGCAAGTACTGAATCCCGATAACGTGCACAGAATGCTGTTTCGGGACATTCTTCAGTTAAAATAGCCGAGATTTCTTTCATCAGATGATCTGCGCCGCGCACACCTAGTTCATCGGCGATTTTACCAATCTGATCAGCTTCGATTAGAATCACTCCACAGCTCAGGTCATCATGTTTGCATTCTTCGGAATTTTCCAGAATTTCCAGGAAACTGGAGCGATTAGCCAGACCAGTAAGCGCATCATGGTTGCGTAAATGTTCCAGTTCGGCCAGCATTTGTGGATCTGACTGACGCTCATGTATCCACAGTTGTATACAATGCTCACCCTTGAAGCGGGCGGTCAGGAATTCCAGATCAACCTGGCGTTGGTCATGATTGGTGTGAGCATGTACTTCATGATCAGGCAATACACCTTTATTGATACGCTTAAGCAATTTACGGAAATCACCTTCTTCCTTATCAAGGCTCAGCAGTTCTAATACTGATGCACCTTCGAGATCATCAAAACTGGCGATATCGAATAATTCCATATACGCCGGATTGGCATAGATATGAAATCCTTCGTGTACATAGGCTACGGGGTCGCGTGAGCTTTCAAGTAATAATTTGTAGCGATCCTCAATATCGGCGAGCACTTTCTGGTGTTGCTGTAATTCATTTGAGGCTTGTCGATTATCCAGCTCTCGTTTTAATACGGTGGCAGTCATATCCGGATTATTGATATCCAGGAAGCCTGTGAAACCGGCATCAAATGCCTGTTTCATGAATTCAAACTCATTCGTAGAACGGCGTATGAAAGAGCTGGCGCTGGGGAATTTCTGACAGAAATTTTTGACTGCAGATAATTCAAGATCGCTTGAATCAGGATCTTGAATGATAACGATATCAGGTGACTTATCGCCACCGATGGCATCAAGGTCATACTGCGTTGATGCATATAAAACACGCACAGAAATACCGGAATTCCTTAGCAGAGAATTAATTTCCCCAGCCGCTTCCGGTGATTGATCGATTACGAGTATTCTATAATTTCCCATTGGTGCAAGTCCTTTTACAACAACATTGCCTTTTCAGCACAGTTTAATTGCTTCTAGTCATTATTTCAATTCATTCGCTAACTTTATGATAATTCAGATTATCTGAATACTAGAAATAGCTTTATCAGCAATTAGTTCAAACAGGCGTTTTACTTTCTTCACCCGCAATTTCACGCACCAGTTTTGGTACCAGGTAGCCGGGTAGATTTTGCCTTAGTTTGGTCATAAGTTTATTTGCACTTTTATCGCTGCAGGTGAAATGTCCTGCTGATGCTACTGGATCCATTTGGTGTAAATAATAAGGCAGAATATTATTCGCGAATAAAGCTTCTGATAAATTAAATAATACTGAAAAATTATCGTTCACGTTTTTTAACAATACAGCCTGGTTCAGCTGTTGTTGAAAATACGGTGTTAAAGCTCGAATAGCTGATTTTGCTTGTGCACCAATCTCATTAGCATGATTGATATGATGAACTATTACTAAACGAAATGGTTGCTGAGAAGCCCAGTCTAAAAATTCAGAATTTACTCTTTCTGGCAAAGTCGTGACTATGCGGCTGTGTATTCTAAGAGTTTTAATTTGTTTCAGACTTGCCAAAGAATGGCTTAACTCAAATAACTGCTTTGTTGATAACATCAAAGGATCCCCGCCACTGAGGATTACCTCTGATATGCCAGGGTTCTGTTTGATGTAATTCACTGATTGCTGCCAATTTGTCCGGTTTTCAGAAGCTTTTGAATAAGGAAAGTGACGTCTGAAACAATAGCGACAGTGAATTGCACAAGCACCGGTTGTAATCACCAGGGCTCGACCTTTATATTTATGGATTAGCGCAGGACTAACCTTACTTGCCAGATCGCCAACCGGATCTTGCAGCAAGTCCTTTTGCTGCATCTTTTCCACAGCTTGTGGAAAAATCTGCAAGAACAATGGATCGAATGGATTACCTTTTTCGATTTGTCCAACAAAAGCGGCTGGTGCCAGTAGTGGAAATTCTCTCTGACCCTGATCAATACCATCCAATAGACACGCCTCTAGCTGTAAATGATCGAGTAATTCAGCCGGTTTCATCCAGGCAAGTTTAAGTGCCTGTCGCCACTCATGATCAGGGTGGTTAGTTTTTAAATTTTGTTGCCTGCCATCGTTTGAAAGCATTATCGAGAACTCATGGTAGTGGTATCATATGCGGTTAGACGGGCAGTCATTGGGTGGCCCATATTTTGCAGACCATATTAAACTATTTTTTTGGAGATACACATGGCCACTTACTCTACTAGTGAATTTCGTAGCGGCTTAAAAATACTACTCGACGGCGATCCCTATAATATTGTCGAAAATGAATTTGTAAAACCGGGCAAAGGTCAGGCATTCAGCCGAGTCAGAGTGCGTAATTTAAAAACAGGCCGAGTGATTGAAAGAACCTTTAAATCAGGCGAATCTGTCGAAGTGGCTGATATTTTTGAAACCAGTGTGCAGTACCTGTATGCCGATAGTGAATTTTGGTATTTCATGGATCCGGAATCTTATGAGCAGTATCCGGCAGATAAAATTGCCGTGGGTGAGGCAAAAAATTGGCTGAAAGATGAAGATATCTGCACGGTCATGTTATATAACGGCGCACCTTTAACCATTGAAGCGCCTAATTTTGTTGAATTAAAAATCACTCAAACTGATCCTGGCATGCGCGGAGATACATCTGGTGGTGGTGGCAAGCCAGCGACTCTGGAAACTGGAGCAGTGGTACGAGTACCTTTATTTGTGCAAGAGGGCGAAACCATTAAAGTTGACACCCGTACTGGCGAATATACCTCTCGGGTTAAAGAAAAGTAACAATGAATCCACAGCTTAAGGATATCCAGCCTGATTATTTAATTGCTCCGCGTTGGTTGGTGCCGGTGGTACCTCGAGCACAAGTCCTCGAAAATCATCTGGTTGCTGTCTCCGAGGATAAAATTTCCGCTATTGTCGATCAGCAACAAGCTGATTTGCACTGGCCTGATGTTAAACGGATTGAGCTGCCTGAGCACGTGTTGATGCCCGGATTAATCAATACGCACTGTCATTCTGCAATGACACTGTTCCGAGGCTTTGCCGATGACTTACCTTTGCATGACTGGCTGTATGACAATATCTGGCCTGCAGAGACGCGTTGGGTAGGGCCTGATTTTGTACGTGATGGTACTGAGCTTGCAATCGTCGAAATGTTACGTTCAGGAACAACTTGTTTTAGTGATAATTATTTTTTCCCGGATGTGGCAGCTGCTGTAGCAGTAAAAGCTGGTATGCGGGTTACAGTTGGCTTGCTGATTATTGACTTGCCAACTACATGGGCTGCTGATGCAGACGAATACTTTCGTAGAGGCATAGAGGTTCATCAGAATTATTTATCTGAACCTCTGGTGCGTACCGCATTTGCTCCACATGCCCCTTATTCTGTAAGTGACGTTCAATTAGAACGTATTCGGCTGTTAGCAGATGAAATGGATATACCCATTCATCTTCACTTACATGAATCAGCATGGGAAATCGAAGATTCGCTGGAGAAACATGGCATCCGACCCATGGCCAGGTTGGAAAAACTAGGCTTGCTAAGCCCACGGTTGATGGCTGTGCATATGACTCAGGTAACTGAGCATGAAATTGATTTACTGGCCAAACGTGGAGTGCATATATTGCATTGCCCAGAATCTAATTTAAAACTAGCCAGTGGATTCTGCCCGGTGCATAAACTGCAAATGGCAGGTGTTAATGTAACAATTGCGACCGATGGGGCCGCGAGCAACAACGATCTTGATTTGCTAGGTGAGGCACGTACCGCCTCTTTTATGGCTAAAGGCGTGGCCAATTATCCACGCGCTTTACCGGTTGCTGAAGCTCTGGAAATGATCACTATTAACGCTGCGCGAGCACTAGGCATGGAGCATGAAATCGGCTCAATCGAAGTTGGTAAGCAAGCTGATTTTTGTGCACTGGATTTCAGTGGACCGGAATCGCGCCCTGTACATGATGTGCTTTCGCAGATAATTTATGCCAGCCATCGGCAGCAGGTGAGTGATGTCTGGGTTCGAGGTGAACGGCTATTGAAGCAGGGTGTGCTCACACGAATGAATATCGAGCAAATTATAGGTAAAGCTGACCAGTGGGGAGAGCGCTTACAGCGTCATCGCAAAGAGCATCAACAAATCAGCGCAGCAGTAGGGCAGGCGGATCGGGAAACCAAGTTATGAATACAGAAAATAGCCAGCAGGTAGATTATCAAGCAAATGTAGATCCTGAAGAAAAACGTAAATTTGAGTCTCAGGCTAACGGTTGGTGGGACCCGGACGGAGACTTCCGTCCCTTGCATGATCTCAATCCAGCACGTTTGAATTACATCGCCGAAATTCATCCGTTGAAAGATGCTAAAACACTGGACGTAGGTTGTGGTGGGGGAATCCTGTCGGAATCCATGGCCAGAGTAGGCGCAGACGTTACAGCCATTGATATTGCTGACAAATCACTCAAAATTGCCAAATTACATGGTTTGGAAACTGGGATTAATGTTGATTATCGTTGTATTACAGTTGAGCAGTTAGCTGCAGAGAATCCAGAATCCTATGAATTAGTGACATGTCTTGAAATGCTCGAACATGTTCCTGATCCAGCTTCTGT
>CAXMRK010000024.1:0-7813 GCA_964195815.1 uncultured Acidimicrobiia bacterium
CTTTCCCATGAGCTCAAAACACCACTGGTGATTGTGCGTTCATCATTGGAAAATCTCTCCAGAGATCCTGCAGATCCAAAGGCTGCAACTTATATTAGTCGCGCCCAGGAAGGTAGTGAACGCCTGGCTGGAATTCTGCGCGCAATGAGTGATGCCAGCCGCCTTGAGCAATCCATTGCAGTAGCTGAAATAGAAACCTTTGATCTGTCTAATCTATTGACTCAAAGTACCGCTGCTTATGCACAGATACATCCAGATCACAATATAGTTTGTGAATTGGATCAGCAGTCATATAGGATGCGTGGAGCCCCGGAGTTGTTAGCACAGGCACTGGATAAACTGGTAGATAACGCCGTCAGTTTTACCGGCAGCGAAGATCAAATCACGATTGGTTTACGCAGCCAGGCGGAAAGCTTAGAGATTTATGTGCGCAATACCGGCTCTGTTTTGCCTGAAGAAATGCAGGACCGGTTGTTTGAGTCACTGGTTTCAATGCGCTCAAAGGCAAAGGATGGAATTCCTCATTTGGGGCTCGGCTTATATTTGGTCAAACTAATCGCAAAAGCCCACCATGGTTTTGTTAGTGCCTACAACCTTGATGATTCTGCCGGGGTGGAGTTCAAATTAGATTTACCACTAACGTGAAAACACTATGACAAAAAAAATTCTTCAGCCTAATCGTTGTACCTGGTGTCAGGGTAGTCAGCTTGAAATTGACTATCATGATAATGAATGGGGTAAGCCATTACATGACGATACCGGCTTATTCGAGTTCTTGATATTGGAAGGTGCTCAAGCGGGACTGAGTTGGGTAACGGTGCTTAAAAAACGCGAAAACTATCGTGCGGCAATGGATGCTTTCGATGCCGAAAAGATTGCTGCTTATGGCGATGCCAAGCAGCAGGAGTTATTAGGCAATGCAGGAATTATTAGAAATCGTTTAAAAATCGCCTCCACTATCAGCAATGCGCAAGCGTTTCTGGAAATTAAAGACCGTGTTGGTAGCTTTGATCAGTGGATATGGCAGTTTGTCGATGGCAGTCCACAGATAAACCATTGGTCGAGCCACACTGATATTCCAGCTAGCACAGCAGCTTCAAAGCAGATGAGTAAGGCCTTGAAAAAAGAGGGTTTTCGTTTTGTTGGCGAAACGATTTGCTATGCTTTTATGCAGGCAACAGGAATGGTCAATGATCATACGCCTGATTGTTTTAGGCATCCAGCAAATAGCAGAAGCGAATAAATCGCAAAATATTGCCATTTGCTAGTCGATTATTGAGCACTTCTTAAATTAAACCCGTTACAATTCCTGTCAGACGTAGAAAAAACCTGTAGATACCTGAGCAAAGGCAGAGCATGGACAAGGCCCAATTTCAACAACTCGCAGCACAAGGTCATAACCGGATTCCGGTTTGGCGTTCTGTGTTGGCTGATCTTGATACACCGCTTTCGGTTTATCTCAAGCTGGCAGATGGAAGAGATACCTTTTTATTTGAATCCGTTGAGGGTGGTGAGACCTGGGGCCGATACTCGATAATTGGCTTACCTGCTGAAAGACGTTATGAATTCCGTGGGAATGAATTTAAAGAGTTTTTGAATGGACAGTTGGTAGATGAGCAGATCATTGATGATCCCTTAGGCAAAATTGCTGAATTACAGGCACAGGTCAAAGCTCCGGTCCTCAATGAGTTGCCGGTATTCACCGGTGGATTGGTTGGTTTCTTTGGTTACGAGAATGTTGGCCATATTGAACCCTGCTTGCGTTGTGAAGATAAACCTGACCAGTTGAATACACCCGAAACCCTATTGCTTGAAGCAAATGAACTGGCGGTATTTGACTCTTTAGCCGGTCGCCTGTTTTTGATCGTCAATGCTGATCCGAATGATGTCGATGCCTGGTCACATGCCCAGAGGCGGCTGGATCAATTGGCCTACAGGTTGCGCTGCGGATCACCCGGTTACTCAGAGGTGGTTACTCCGGGCGGCATGGTAAATGAAGATATTGAGTATGGAATCAGCAAGCAGGATTTCATAAATGCGGTTGAGAAAAGTAAAGAATACATCATGGCAGGTGATGTTTTTCAGGTCGTGTTATCACAGCGAATGAGTGTGCCGCTGCGTGCCCGTCCATTGGATGTCTATCGTGCATTACGGGCCTTGAACCCGTCACCCTATATGTATTATCTTGATCTGGGAGAAGATCAGGACCAAAGTTCCCGAACCCAGATTGTCGGCTCATCACCCGAAGTATTGGTGCGCGTACAGCAAGGGGAAATGTTACTACGTCCAATCGCAGGTACTCGCCCACGCGGTGCAAATGCTGAAGAAGACAAGAAATTTGAATTCGATCTGCTGAATGACCCTAAAGAGTGTGCAGAACATTTAATGTTGATAGATCTTGCGCGTAATGATCTTGGTCGGGTTTGTGAAACCGGTTCAGTAAAAGTAACCGAGCAGATGGGAGTAGAGCGCTATTCTCATGTCATGCATA
Organism: uncultured Acidimicrobiia bacterium; assembly: GCA_964195815.1. Lineage (GTDB taxonomy): Bacteria > Pseudomonadota > Gammaproteobacteria > Xanthomonadales > SZUA-36 > SZUA-51. The sequence continues at coordinate 2,492 of CAXMRK010000024.1, forward strand.
TTGTTTCTCAGGTTGAAGGTCGTCTTTCGCCTGAGTTGGGTGTAGTGGATGCGATTCGAGCTGCATTTCCAGCCGGAACACTTTCAGGTGCTCCAAAAATTCGGGCAATGGAAATCATCAATGAACTGGAGCCGGTAAAACGCAATATTTATGCGGGCGCCGTGGGTTATCTTAATTGGTTAGGCGATACTGATCTCGCTATTGCAATCCGCACCGCAGTCATCAAAGACGGTAAATTGCATGTGCAGGCAGGTGCCGGGCTGGTGGCTGATTCAGATCCTGAAACTGAATGGCAGGAAACTCTCGACAAAGGCAGGGCGCTAATTAATGCGGTTAATAATGCTGCTGCGGGTTTATAAAGCATGATTTTAATGATTGATAACTATGATTCCTTTACCTTCAATCTGGTGCAGTACCTGGGTGAGTTAGGCGCTGAGGTAAAGGTTTGTCGTAACGATGAAATTGCTGTTGAGGATATCGCAAAATTAAAGCCATCCCATATTGTAATTTCTCCAGGACCTTGTACGCCAAACGAAGCGGGGATATCTCTGGATTTGGTACGACGGTATGCAGAAGAGATTCCAATTTTTGGTGTTTGCCTGGGTCATCAGGCGATAGCGCAGGCATTTGGCGCCACCATTGTGCGTGCCGCCAAGGTCATGCATGGGAAGGTTTCTCCTGTGCATCATGATGGCAAAGGCGTGTTTAAAAATCTGAGCAATCCATTCACGGCCACCCGATACCACTCATTGGTGATACAGCCAGATACCATAGGTGAAGATCTGGAAGTTACCTCATGGACTTTAAACCCGGATGGTAGCCACGAAGAAATAATGGGGGTTCGGCATCGGCAATATCCTATTGAAGGCGTGCAATTCCACCCGGAGTCTATCCTCACAGAACATGGGCATGATTTATTGCAAAACTTTCTGGAGTTTAATTAATGCAGTTGCGTGAGGCCCTGGAAAAAGTAATCTCAGGTGAGGATTTAAGCACCGAAGAAATGACCGCAGTGATGCAGCAGATCATGACGGGTCAGGCAGATGATGCCCAAATTGGCGGCCTGCTGGTAGCGCTACGTATGAAAGGTGAATGCCTGGATGAGATTGAGGGTGCGGTAAGGGTTATGCGCTCGCTGGCATCCGGTGTCTCTATTGATGGTGAGCATGTTGTCGATATCGTTGGCACAGGTGGTGATGGCCTCAATTTATTTAATATTTCAACAGCCGCATGTTTTGTTGTTGCAGCGGCCGGTGGTCGGGTAGCAAAACATGGCAACCGCTCAGTATCCAGTAGTAGCGGCAGCGCGGATGTGCTTGAGGCCGCTGGCGTGTGTCTGGATTTAAATCCAGAACAGGTTCAGGAATGTGTGCTCGAGTGTGGTGTGGGCTTTATGTTTGCTCCGGCTCATCACAGCGCCATGAAACACGCCATTAGCGCGCGCAAGTCTTTGGCAGTACGCACCTTGTTCAATATCCTTGGGCCAATGACCAACCCTGCAGCTGTTAAAAATCAACTGATCGGCGTTTATGATCGTGCGCTTGCACGGCCGGTCGCGGAAGTTTTACAGCGCTTAGGCTCAGAGCACATATTGGTTGTGCACTCTGAAGATGGGCTCGATGAAATCTCGATAGCGGCAGCTACCTATGTCGTTGAGTTGAAGAATGGATCAATCAGCGAATACAGCATACAGCCTGAAGATTTTAAATTAGAACGGCGAGCTCTCGATGACCTCGTAGTCAATGGTGCACAGGAGTCATATGCGCTGATCAGGGCTGCTCTTAGCGCTAAGAATTCAACCCAGTCTGAGACAGCCTTACAAATTATTGGTCTAAATGCGGGTGCTGCACTATATGTTGCAGGTCTGGCAGATACCCTTGAAGCAGGTGTGGATCAGGCAATATCACTATTAAAATCAGGTGTAGCACTGGCTAAATTTGATCAATTGATCGCAGTAAGCCACAGCGTATGAGCCAACTACCTACGGTGCTGGAAAAAATCCTGGCGCATAAAGCTGATGAAGTCGCACATCGTAAGCGGGTTAAATCGCTGCTTGAGCTAAAGTCGATGGCGGCAGATCAACCCGCTTGTCGCGGGTTTTACCAACAATTAGCCACAGTATCTACCAACCGATCAGCAGTGATTGCTGAGATTAAAAAGGCCTCCCCAAGTAAAGGCTTAATCCGTCCGAATTTTGATCCTCCAGCTATTGCGCGATCCTATGCAGCAGGTGGGGCCGCCTGTCTTTCAGTGCTGACCGATGAAAACTTTTTTCAGGGCCACGATGATTATTTGCGTGCTGCACGTGCAGTAGTTTCACTGCCGGTACTGCGTAAAGACTTTACGCTTGACCGCTACCAGCTATTTGAAGCACGGGCGATGGGCGCAGATGCCATATTACTGATCGTCGCCGCGCTAGAAAGCAATCAGCTACTGGATCTGGCCGCTGAAGCGACGGAAATAGGACTGGATGTACTGGTTGAAGTACATAATGCTGAAGAAATGGTCGTGGCATTAACTTCCGGCTCCCCTTTAATCGGAGTTAATAACCGTAATCTGCACACCTTTGAGACCGATCTGGAAAACAGCATCCGTCTGGCGGCACTGCTGGATGATAAACAACTATTAGTGGCTGAATCAGGGATTCATAACACTGACGATGTAGCCTTGTTGCGCAATGCCGGAATCAATGCATTTTTAGTCGGCGAGGCTTTTATGCGCGCTGATGATCCAGGCATGGCACTAGCGCAGATGTTTGCACCCTGATCTAAGTAGTAAAGAATTCAGTCACCCTGACTGAAGGGCGCTACGCGCATCCATTCCTGTTACATATGTTTATTTCAAACTATTCAAAAATGGATGAGAGAAATCTTGATCCCATAACAGTATATAACTGTAGTTTATGAGGTTTATGCGCCCGTCGTTACGCTATTTCTTAGGCTTGAAAGTTGAATTCAAGCTGTCCCCTATTTATGGCTTAATATGCGTTATTATTGTTTTTGGGCTAAATAAATAGTGTGTTTACTGCCTTTGCCTTTATGCGCTCTGACCGTTTTAAAACTGACGTCAAAGCGCGCTTTTTTCAGTTTCTTGGTAAATCTTGGATCATGCCAGGCTGACCATACCGCTAACATACCTTTAGGAAGGAGTGTTTCTCGTATCGCGTGTAAACTATCCATTGAATATAGCTCGCTATTATCGTCGTGGGTAAAGGCCTCGGGGCCGTTATCAACATCTAATAAAATAGCATCGTATACTGCTTGTTTAGTTATAAACAGCTCAGCCACATCACCCAAATATACCCGAGTCCGATTATCATCAAGTGGCCGGCCTGCGACCTGACCCAGTGGCCCTTTGTTCCATTCAATTATTTCGGGTACCAATTCCGCGACAAGCACCTCAGAACTGAGTGATGTCGCTTTGAGAGCAGCGGCCAGGGTGAAACCCATACCCATGCCACCGACTAACACCTTAGCATATTCAGCGCCTTGAATATGCGCACAACCTAACTCAGCCAGCGCAATCTCGGAAGAATACATCCGACTGGACATTAGTTCTCCATGCACGCCTTTGAGCTTAATAGCAAAATCATTGTCGCGCTGAGTTAGCGTCAATTCACCGCCGTCGTTTGGAATCCTGGCAGTGCCTAATAAAATTGTAGGGATCATGATTTTGTCTGTTTTTAAATAGAAGGCTAGATGAGAGCTGTTTGATAGCTGAAGGGCCGCGCCTGATTCTAACATAATTGCCTATTGTGATTCCTTAGCTCTTTAGGTGGCAAGGAGTGTGTACAAATTACACTATTCTCGAGTAAGCAAAATCGTCAAAGGGGGCAAAAGGCAACATAAGACAGCAACATAAGACAGGACAGCCATCCGACATAAGACAGGACAGGCACCCTATAGAGCCATTCCCGGTTTGCCACGAATGAAAGTTGAAGATTGCTGACAAAAAGGCGAGTAAATTCACTGAAAATTGACTGATTTAGCCTAAAATATGTCTTATGATGTGCCTGCCCCGACTCATCTGTTTGTTTGATAACATTGTCTTGCACGAATCCCGCTTATTTTCAGAACACCAAAGGAGATTAATAAAATGGGTGACTTACCTGTGGAATTAACAATGCTGCTGTGGGCATCCATATTATACGGTGCACAAATTTTGCTCGCCGCAGTGGCGGCTGATATCCAAAACGGTGTGGCATGGGGGCTGGGTAATCGAGATGTCATTCCCGAGTTGCCAGGCTGGGGTGGCCGGGCTCAGCGTGCTCAAGTGAATATGGCCGAAAATTTACTGCCGTTTGCCTGCTTGGTGCTGATCGCCCATAGTACGGGCCGCCTGGGCGAGTTGAGTGTGCTGGGTGCACAGGTCTTTTTTGTGAGCCGACTGGCACATGCCTTTTTGTATTTAGGCGGCGTAAAGGTATTACGCTCGCTGGCTTACTTTGGTGGCCTGGCCGGTATGGTAATGATCGTTGTGCAAATTTTATAAATTTGCTGGTGAGTGTTTTACAATGAAAAGGTCCTGATATGCACCCAAGGTGGTCATATCGAAAATAATAAGACAGGAAAGGCTCCCGATTAACTAAATGCTGGAATTCAGGGCCCTCCTGGTAGGTGAAGCCTTTATGCGCGCAGATGATCCGGGCATGGCACTAGCGCAGATGTTTGCTGGTTAGCCTTAGTTCAATATTGCTACTACAATGCCCCGACCAAAGGATCAATATCAACCAGGAGTATGCCGCCTGACGCTACACTGAAATTGACATCAAATACGACATTGTTACCAGCTCGCAACGTCAGGTCCCCTGTGGGGGTTACTGTACCACCCGCTGCAACCGTAATACTCTGGCAAGCTTCATAGATCTCAGCCGTACTTGTGGTGAGATTCTGCAACAGCAAATCTGAGTCGATTGTGCATATTTGTGTTCTGAAATTAGCCACAATGGGCGCAGTCAGATTGGCAGTTCGATGGTTGTCGCGTTGATCTGCAATACCTGTATCCACACCGTTATGCTGAATTGCAGGATTAGAAAAGTGTGCAACTCTTGTGCATCCATTGGCGCATTGGTTTGAGTACGACATTACTGTTCGATAGGAGCCATTGACAAAGTGACCAAAAGACCAGGGGTAGGAGGCAGAAGCCGGACTAGCACTGGAGTTCGTAGGGTCGTGCTCCATACCCATATTATGACCGTGCTCATGTGCCCAACTCAGATTGCCCACAGCGCATCCTCGGGCAGTAACCTGGAATGCTAAACTCTCAAATGTCCCTGAAGGCGTACGCATTACATAACCGAGACCACAATACCCACCCCCATCC
>CAXMRK010000025.1:0-6131 GCA_964195815.1 uncultured Acidimicrobiia bacterium
TGTGGAATCACTAGCAAAATATTAGCTTGCCCAGCCTGGAAGGAACAACCATTATAAGCGATCCCTTGATCTTCAAGATTACCAATTCACAATCAAATAACTTTTCATCATACCGGAGTTTAATCGTATAATTGATGGTTAATCACCAAATGGAACTCAATCTATGTCGCTTTCTGAAACTCAACTTTTTAAGCCTATCGAAATTGGACCTTTAACACTCCGCAATCGTGTAGTCATGGCACCGATGACGCGAACATTTTGCCCAAATGGAATCCCTAATAAGCTGGTGGTTGCCTATTATGAGAGGCGCGCGAAAAATGACGTTGGTCTGATTATTACCGAGGGTACTTATGTTGGGCATCCCGCTGCAAGCGGTTATGCTAATGCCCCCTACTTTTACGGTACAGAAGCCTTAGCCGGTTGGAAAAAAGTGGTTGATGCTGTGCATGCTGCTGGCGGCAAAATCATGCCCCAACTCTGGCATGTTGGAGCAATACGGGTTGCCAATAAAGGCGCTGGTCCTGATGAATCAACACCTGCCTATAGCCCTTCCGGACTGGTTACTAAAGACAAACCAAACGGTGTGGCCATGAGCCTTGAAGATATCCATGAAGTCATTGAAGCATTTGCCCAAGCAGCCGCTGATGCGCAAGCTCTTGGTTTCGATGGTGTTGAGGTGCATGGTGCACATGGGTACCTGATTGATCAGTTTTTCTGGGCTGACACAAACCAGCGTGATGATGAGTATGGTGGCGATCTTGTAGGCAGAACTAAATTCGCAGTAGATATCATCAAGGCCATCAGAAAACGCTGTGGTGAGTCATTTCCAATCATACTTAGATTTTCTCAATGGAAACAACAAGGTTATTCTTCCAAATTAACCAACTCTCCTGAGGAACTGGGTAGTTTCCTCGAGCCCCTGGCTGCTGCTGGGGTTGATATTTTTCATTGCTCAACACGACGTTTCTGGGAACCTGAATTCGATGGTTCCCCACTGAATCTTGCCGGTTGGGCAAAAAAACTCACTGGCAAGCCAACCATTACAGTTGGCAGTTTGGGTTTAACCAGCGGCTTCATTGATGAAGAAAAGCGCGCCATGGTTGAAAGCTCTGGTGTAAACAAAGATTCTTTTGAAAACCTTACCGAGAGGCTTAATAATAACGAGTTTGATTTAGTTGCGGTCGGCCGCGCACTTTTACAAGATCCAGAATGGGTATTAAAAGTCAGAGACAATCGCCTTGACCAACTCAGTGATTACGATCAAAAATCCCTTACCAGCTTGTATTAAACCGGAGAATCAAATGTTTGATTTCTATACTGCCCCGACTCCTAATGGCTACAAAATCAGTATAGCCCTGGAAGAAATGGGCTTTGAATATAAGCTAAATCAGATCAACTTCTCGGATGGTGATCAACACAAACCGGAGTATCTAAAGATCAATCCAAATGGGAAGATACCTGCGATAGTTGATCACGGTAATGATGGTTTTACGGTGTTTGAATCAGGTGCCATCTTGATCTATCTTGCTGAAAAGAGTGGCAAATTTTACGGCCATGATGAAGCGAGCAAATTTCAGGTATTGCAATGGTTAATGTTTCAAATGGCTGGTATTGGGCCGATGATGGGGCAAGCAAATGTTTTCTATCGTTATATGGAAGAGGAAATTCCTGCTGCCATCACCCGATACCATAACGAAGTTCACCGCCTGTTTGGGGTAATGGAAAAACAATTAAGCCAACAGGAATTCATCGCTGGTGAATACAGCATTGCCGATATGGCAACCTATCCCTAGGTATTTATCAATGAATGGTCAGGTACCCCAATTGATGATTTCCCCCAGATTCAACGCTGGATGGATAGCATAGCAGCACGGCCTGCAGTAGAGCGCGGCATGAACAAACCACCACGTCCAGATAGAAGTAAAATCATCAACAGTGCACGCAAGATGATTACGCGCTAAAGCCGCACAGCCAATGCCTTCAAAAGACCTGTCTAAAGACGGGTCTTTTTATGAACTAGTCTGCACTACTTCTATTTAATTACAGTATTCTGAAAAATAATCAGCCACTGAGGAATCAAATCCTCATCCTTATTATGCTATTGTGATAGTTGAAGCTGCCAGAGTAAAACAATGGACAATATCAACAATAGTACTAACAGGAATGTTACAAAATCGCCAGCAGATTCTACGGCGAACGCAAACGAAGAAGTAAATCGCCAATTTGTAGCCCCCTGTCGAAAGGTCGACTTAAAGGCACCACTGCGTTGGCTGAAGCTTGGCTGGCAGGATTTTAGAAAAGTCCCCCAACTTAGTTTTGGCTATGGGCTGGTAATGGTTTTTATCAGCATTTTGGTTGTATGGGGATCCTGGCAGGCACATAGTTTTGTACTTGCCATTGCCATGATAGGAGGTTTCTTTTTTCTTGGGCCGGCAATTGCCATTGGACTCTACTCCATCAGCAGACAATTGGAAGATGGTATAACGCCTAAGCTGATGGGTTGTGTAAAAGAGGGACGTAAAAATTTCAGCAATGAAATGGTTCTCGCCTTCGTCTTCTTGATTGTCTTTTTAGTGTGGGCACGAGCAGCATCCATGGTGCATATCTTTTTCCCCAGCTTCGGCAAGGTCAGCGCAGCTGATCTCAGTTTGTTTCTGGGAATAGGTTCTGCAGTAGGAGCTATTTTTGCTGCAGTTGTTTTTTGTATTGGCGCTTTTTCAATACCAATGATGATGGATAGAAATGTCGATGCAGTGACTGCGGTTGTCACCTCAATTAATGCAGTCTTACATAATAAACGAGCCATGATCCTCTGGGGGACTTTGGTTGTAGCTGGTATATTGCTGGGGATCTTGTGTGGTTTTATTGGACTAGCGGTAACCTTACCGGTTATTGGCCATGCAACCTGGCATGCATATCGTGAGGTTATTGATGCCGATGCCTGGGAGCGTAGTCCAGGTATTACTTCCGACCCCGTCTAACTCAGCGTTAATAAATAATTTTTAAGGCTAGAGTATTGGCCATCAATTGTCGTTGACAGGATCTGCTGATCAGCAACTGCAGCCAGTTCAGCAGGTAGTGGAACCGTAATATTCAATGAATCCTCGAGCACTTCTTTAAACTTTGCCGGATGTGCGGTACAGGCAAATACACCAGCCTCACCAGTATTTCCCCGCAATCTACGGTCATGTAGCAAACCCGCGTAAGCCAAAGCGCTATGGGGATCTGCTAAATAATCTTGCTGGTATAAATCAGCTACTGCAGCGACTGTTTCAGATTCAGATATTTTGCAGGCAAACATTTGCTGTTCAAATAGCTCTGGTCTGCTTGCCGCCAGCTTCTGGATACGCACAAAATTATTGGGCAAAGAAATATCCATGGCATTTGTTAACGTGGCCACAGTTTTTCTCGGGTTCCAATGCCCTTCTTCCAGAAATCGCGGTACAGTGTCATTTTCATTGGTTGCTGCAATCAGGCGCTTAAATGGCAAACCCAGGCAGTGTGCAATCATACCCGCTGTGGCATTGCCAAAGTTCCCACTGGGGACACAAAATACAGTTGATTTCACTTTCTCATAGCCGAGCTGAGCAGCTGCTTCGAAGTAATAACAAACCTGTGCCAACAGGCGTGCTATGTTGATTGAATTGGCCGAATTTAAATTTAATGGATGCCGAATATCCGCATCAGAAAATGCCTCCTTAACTAATTGCTGACAGCCATCAAAATCATCATCAACTGAAAGCGTATGAATATTTCCGCCGAGTGTACAAAATAATTTTTCCTGTAATGGCGAAATTTTTCCTTTTGGGTAAAGGATCACAGCACGGATATTTTCCATACCTAAAAACGCATGGGCTACAGCCGCTCCGGTATCCCCAGAGGTAGCTGTCAGTATCGTTAATGGCGAACTTTCAGCTGTATTTTCAGGACTGAATTGACTAAAACACTCAGCCAAAAATCGAGCTCCAAAATCCTTGAATGCCAGCGATGGGCCGTGGAATAATTCGAGTGCATGGATATCGCTTTGAGAATCAATCGCCAGCAGAGGCAAAGGAAAGTTAAAGGCTCGCTGCAGCATTCCGGTTAAAACCTCTGCTGACAGCACATCTTCAACAAAGGGTTTCAAAATGGCTACACTGCGAGGGATAAAATCCAGTTTTAATAATGCCTCGATATTATCGAGTTGCGGAATTTCATCGGGAAAAAACAGGCCCTGATCCTGACCCAGGCCACGCAATACAGCCTGTTTGAAATTCACCTGCTCACTTGCGACTTTTAAATTACTGTAGTGCATTATATTTCCTGATGTTGTTCTCAGCTAAAAACTATCTATCTTTACCGGTTGTTTACGAATCGAACATATTTTTGTAAAAGCCTGCGTGTTAAAGACATAATTCTGACCCAGCCATTGTGCTATTGCAGCTGCTTTATCCGCTTCGCAAAGCGCGAACAGCGTTGGTCCCGAACCGGATATACCCACAGCCAGGGCACCAAGATTTAAACATTTTAATTTGGCCTCAATGAAACCATTAATCAGTGGCGCGCGTCTGGGTTCTGCCAGATGATCAACTATTGAGGCGGCAGCCAAATTCCAGTCTTTAATATTCAAGGCATTGACAAAACTGCCTAACAGCGTCATTTGCTGAATAACCTCTGTTGAAGGGTAGGCTTGTGGTAACACCTCACGCATTTTGCGTGTAGATACTTCCTGACCAGAATAAGCAACCACCAGTCGCCAGGCAGGATTAAATGGCAGTTGTTTTGTAAGCGCACCATTGCACAGAACTATGCCACCCAACAATGAGGGTGCAACATTATCCAGATGCACACTGCCGCTGATACCGCCTTCAAGGCGCCCACACATCTGTAGCAATTCCATTTCAGAGAGAGGCTTATTCAGATAAGTATTTAGACCTGCGGCGGCAGCCACAATTGAACTGGCACTTGAGCCTAGTCCACTAGAAATAGGTAAGTGTTTGTGCAGCACAATCTTGAGTGGCTCGAGGTCACAGATTGATTCAAATTCCTGCAAGCATTGCCAGACCAGATTGTCATCCTTATCTACTGGCAAATTATGCGCAAACTTACCCTCAAGATGGAATTGATGTTCACCATCATCGCTAGGAGAAATCTCAACCACATCACCTAATGGTTCGCCCTCGATAACATCAAGAGCAACACCCAGCACATCGAAACCCACCGAAAAATTCCCAATCGATGCAACAGCAAGTGATTTGACTGTCCTCATTCTTCTTACCTTAGAGCCGGTTGACGTAAAGTCCGCAGTAAGTCGCCAAATACACCAGCCGCGGTTACTGTTGCGCCGGCTCCATAACCACGCAGCACCAATGGTAATGGGCTATAGTAATTGCTGTACATTGCCAGTGCATTTTCACCATCGCGGATGGGGTATAAGGGGTTGTCACTATCCACCTCGGTTATATTTACCACACATTTAGCGTCACTAATCTGAGCAACATAGCGTAATACTTTGCCTTGTTTAGCTGCTGTGGCTACACGCTTACTGAAATCTGCATCAAGCTGTTTCAAGGCAATTCCCAGTTCATCGGCTGTGCACTGACCACCAAACCCTTTGGGGACAACTGATTCGACGACAATATCATCGAGCTCGAGCTGCATGCCAGCCTCCCTGGCAATAATCAGTAACTTGCGGGCAACATCCATACCGCTCAAATCTTCACGTGGGTCGGGCTCTGTATATCCCTTTTGACGTGCAAGCGCTACTGCCTCAGAGAAATCAATACCATCATCCAGCAAACCGAATATTAATGATAATGAACCAGATAAAATTCCATTAAATTTTTGTAGAGAATCTCCGGTCCTAATCAGGGACTGTATTGTATCCAGAAAGGGAAGCCCTGCGCCTACATTGGTTTCATATAAAAATTTCCGGAAACGCTGTTGCCCAGTCTGTCTGAGCTGGCGATAATAATCCTGACTCAGGGTGTTTGCATGCTTGTTTGCGGCTATAACATTGAAGCCAGCATCTAAAAATTTCACATATTGTTTAGCCACTTCCATACTGGCAGAACAGTCAATGATTGTCGGATTGATCAGTCGCATTTGCTGTTTTATTGCGGTTACAGTTTCCCAGTCATAGGCTTGCGATT